>WLCS01000099.1 GCA_009705185.1 Actinomycetota bacterium | reverse complement strand
TCGTTTTACTTTCTTGGTCCAAATTCTTTGGGAACCCCACACGATTGTAGGAATCACTGGAACACCTGCACCCATAGCAAGTCTGACTGCACCAGATTTAAGTTCTTTAATTTCAAAACTTACAGAGATTGTTCCTTCGGGAAAGATGCCAATAATTTCTCCGGCACGAAGTGCGCGTAGCGCCGCAACGAATGAGGCTGTTCCGCTACTTCGATCAACGCAGATGTGATGCATTCCGCGCATCAAGGGTCCAGCTAATTTATTGTCAAAAATTTCTTTCTTCGCCATGAATCGCACGTATCTTCCGGCAGGAAGCGCCGCTGTTCCGGTGAGAGCAAAATCCAAATAACCAATGTGATTTATTGAAAGGATTGCACCCTCTTTACGTGGGATGTTCTCTTCGCCTTCAAAGTCGAAACGGAGTCCTAGGTACTTCCAAAAAAGTTTGATTGCAACAATGACGGGGGGATAAACGAGATCAGCCACGAAGTTGTCCGTTTACACGTTCACGCTTCTCTTGAGCTTGTTTGTATAAACGACCTGCACGATAGGAACTTCTGACAAGCGGTCCGCTCATGACCCCACTGAATCCAATATCTTCGGCCTCTTTTGCAAGCTCGACAAATTCGTCAGGCTTTACCCAGCGCTCAACTGGATGGTGCTTGTTTGTTGGACGAAGGTATTGAGTAATAGTGATCAGATCACAACCAGCAGCATGTAAATCAATCAAGGCTTGAGAAATCTCTTCGCGAGTTTCACCTAAACCAAGGATGAGATTTGATTTCGTAATCAATCCATATTCACGCGCCTGAGTAATTACGTTCAAAGAACGCTCGTAAGTGAAGGCAGGGCGAATACGTTTGAAAATTCGAGGGACAGTTTCCAAATTATGAGCAAAGACCTCTGGACGTGTTTCAAAAACTTCATTGAGAAATACAGGATTACCGCTGAAATCTGGTGCAAGCATTTCGACACCAGTTCCAGGATTGAGTTCGTGCACCTTGCGAATTGTTTCGGCGTATAGCCAGGCACCTTCATCATCTAAATCATCCCGGGTGACACCAGTAATGGTCGCGTACTTCAATCCCATTGATTGAACGGATTCTGCAACACGGCGGGGTTCATCGCGATCGAGTGGCTCTGGTTTTCCAGTATCAATGTTGCAGAAATCGCAACGACGAGTACAACGTTCTCCGCCGATAAGGAAAGTGGCTTCTTTATCTTCCCAACATTCAAAAATATTTGGGCAAGCAGCTTCTTGGCAAACTGTGTGCAAACCTTCTGATTTAACCAACGAACGAAGTCGCGTGTATTCAGGACCCATATTTGCGCGGGTCTTAATCCATTCAGGTTTACGTTCGATAGGAGTCTCGGTGTTGCGAGCTTCAATGCGAAGGAGTTTTCTGCCTTCTGGTGCGATTGTCATGCACTCACCTTCGCTAAAGATTGAGAAATATATTTTCTAACAACAGGAATTACATCACTAATTGAGACTTCAGCGCCAATTTCAAGGGCAAGAGAGGTCACATCCGCATCTGAAATGCCGCAAGGAATGATTTTCGAGAAGGCGCTCAGATCGGGATTCACATTGAGGGCGAAACCATGCATTGTGACGCCAGAAGCGACCCGAATTCCAATTGCTGCAATTTTTCTTTCACCGCGAGAATCGACAACCCACACGCCGGATCTTCCAGGAATACGGGATGTTGAAATTCCAAATTCTTGACAAACGTTTATTAGGCCAGACTCAATCTCACGAACAAATCCAACTAACTCATGTGGGTTTGATAAGCGAACAATTGGGTAACCAACAAGTTGTCCGGGGCCATGCCACGTAATTTTTCCGCCACGATCAACATTGATGACAGGAGTTCCATCTGTTGGTTTCTCTGAATCCTGGGTGCGTTTTCCCGCGGTATAAATAGAAGGGTGCTCGAGCAGTAGAAGTGAATTAGATAGCTTTCCTGAAACTACATCAGCATGGATAGATCGTTGATTTTCAAGAGCGATTTCATATTCAACAACGCCACACTCTTGTATCTGCACAGCCGGTGCATAAATTTCTGGCTCTGAACCCGCGCTTACAAGTGGCACAGGGACAGCCTAAAGGTAGGCTAGCCACCTAGCGAATTAGTACTAATCAAGCCCGAAAGGTCCACAATCTCAATGTCTATTAACCCTGCCTCGCGTACCCGCAAGCCTTACGCCCTCGCAATGCTCGTTGTTATTGCGTGGTTCATCATTTCGGGAATTTTTGGGCCTCTCTTCGGCAAGCTGTCATCAGTTCAAGAGAACAACAACTCATCTTTCTTACCTAAAGGCGCAGAGGCAACGCAGGCTTCTGAAGTTATTCAGACATTTTCAGGTAAAGACACCTTTAGTTTCCCCACACTCATTCTCTTTGAAGGCGCAGTAAAGCCAGAAGCGCTAGCCAATATCAATAAGCACATGGCAGGTGTAGGCGCGCTTACTCTTGAAGGTACCGATAAGACAATTTCAGAGTACTTAGCGCCAGGCCAAGTCATCTCTGTTTTCCCGTCGCAAGATGGCCAAGCAATTTTGGCGAATGTTCCACTTGATGGAAATTCGATTGCAGAAGTTTTACCGAATGACAAACCAGTTTTACCGGCAGTAGTTGAAGCACTTCGCGCGGATATCAAGCCACTTGCAGAGGCAAACGGTGTCACGCATTATGTAACTGGCCCAGCAGGACTTCTTGGAGATCTCTTTGGTGCTTTCGGAACTTTAGATTCATCTCTCTTGCTCACAACTCTTGGCGTGGTCGCAATTATTCTTATCGTTGTATATCGATCACCAGTTCTATGGATCATCCCGTTGCTCTCCGCGCTCTTTGCTCTTTCAACTGCAGGTGGAATTGTCTACTTGCTTGCAAAGCGAAACATCATTGATGTTGATGGACAGTCACAGGGAATTCTCTCTGTTCTCGTAATCGGTGCTGCCACTGACTATGCGCTGTTGTTAATCGCCCGTTATCGCGAAGAGCTGCATCATCACGAGAGCCGATTCGATGCGATGCGCGCCGCGTATAAGGGTGTGTGGGAACCAATCCTTGCGTCAGGTTCCACTGTCTCAATTTCATTACTCATTCTTCTCTTTAGCCAACTAACAAACACAGCGGGTCTTGGACCAATCGGTGCGATCGGAATCGTTTGTGCAATGTTCACAATTCTGACTTTGCTTCCTGCGCTCTTGCTGATTTTCGGACGTTGGATCTTCTGGCCACGTATTCCTCGCAACGATGGCGATGATCATGTTCTTGAAGGCATGTGGTCAAAGGTTGGAAATGGAATTGGTCGCAATCCACGTCGCGCTTGGGTAATTTCAGGCACAGTGCTCTTGCTTTTCGCATTCGCATCTACAACCCTGAAAGCCGATGGAATTGGAACTGTCGATACATTTACAGGAAAACCAGAATCTGTAGTGGGTCAAAAACTCCTTCTTAAGCATTTCCCAGGGGGAGAGGGAGATCCAACTCAGGTTGTCGTCAGTGCCGAGAAAATTGGCGCTGTTACTGCTGCCCTAAAGAACGCACCTGGAGTAACTCAAGTGGCACCGCAACTTGATGGAATTCCAGTTCAAGGACAGCCATTGCCTGCTGTAAAGATTGTCAATGGTAAAGCAATTCTCAATCTCACACTTGATAAAGCGCCAGATAGCGTTGAGGCAGGTAATGACATTCCTGAAATTAGAAAGATAGCTCATGCAGCAGATTCAACTTCACTAGTAGGTGGCACAAGCGCCGTTTACTACGATGTTCGAAAAGCAAATGATCGAGATAACAAAACAATTATTCCGATTATTCTCTTGGCTATCACAATAATCCTGGGCTTACTTCTTCGAAGTATCGTCAGCGCAATCGTTCTACTTGGAACTGTTGTTCTTTCATACTTTGCAACCCTTGGTGTGTGCGCCCTAGTCTTTAATCACGTCTTCGGATTTGCAGGAGGAGATAATTCATTCCCACTCTTCGCCTTCATCTTCCTTGTGGCACTCGGTATTGACTACAACATCTTCCTCATGACTCGCGTGCGTGAAGAGTCTCAGAAGATCGGTACTCGTGCTGGAGTAATCAAGGGAGTGACAGTTACAGGCGCAGTAATTACCTCAGCAGGAATTGTTCTTGCTGCGACATTTGCAGT
>WLCS01000098.1 GCA_009705185.1 Actinomycetota bacterium | reverse complement strand
TGATGTGCTTACTTCAATCGCAGATGGGCAATCTTTCGAGGACTCTTTCAAGAAGGTGTACGGAATTTCCTGGAATGAAGCTTCGCTAGTTCTATCAAAAGCTGCATCAAAAATATACAAGGACTACAGGAAGTAATTTTTTGTCGCTTTTTGAAACTGAACGTCTTCGATGTGAATCGCTTTCGCCATCGGATTACGCCACATTTGAAGAAGGAAATGAACCAGCCTGGAACGGTTTTACCAATCCTTATAAGCATTTGATTGAAGGACCAAGCCCTTTAGCTTTTCGAATTCCTCGAGTCAAAAAGGATCCAGGTTTTGCCGAGATAGCGATTGTTCTAGCAATCAATAAGAGCACAAATGAAGTCATTGGTTCGGCTGGCTTTCATGACTTCCCAAATGAAGAAGGCATGATCGAAATCGGTTTTGGAATAGTTCCAGAGATGCGGAACCAAGGTTTTGGCAAAGAACTTCTCATTGGCATGTGGAAAATGATTTGTAAGCGGCCTGATGTAAAGGTGCTTAGGTACACGGTTTCGCCAGATAACGCGCCATCAATGCACATCATTAAGAAATTAGGATTTACTCAGGTGGGCGAACAAATGGACCCTGAAGATGGTCTAGAACTTATCTTTGAACAGAAGGTTGAAGATTTTCTCTTCTAGTGGGCGGCGAGGGTTTCGAACCCCCGACATCCTCGGTGTAAACGAGGCGCTCTACCACTGAGCTAGCCACCCGGCTTGTACTGCTCGCGAATACTACTTTATATCTGCGAAAGTACGAAAATCGTGCGTAAGTTACGCAAGATTAGAGAGCGGCAATAGCGCTCTTGTAATCACCATTATTGCGAGCATCGCCGAGTCCATTTACAACAGACCAGCGGACGTATCCCTCTTTATCGATGATGAATGTTCCACGCATTGCGCAACCTAGATCTTCGTTGAAGATTCCATATGCCTTTGCAGCTGCGCCATGTGGCCAGAAGTCTGCGAGAACTGGGAATGTATAACCTTCTTGTGCAGCAAAGATTTTTTGTGTGTGCATTGAATCGCAAGAGATTGCAAGGACTTGAACATTGTCATTTTGAAATGATGCAAGATCATCGCGGATTGCGCAGAGTTCGCCAGTGCATGTGCCGGTGAATGAGAAAGGAATAAAGAGAACTACTACGTTCTTTTTTCCTTTGAAAGATGAAAGTGAAACTTTTGTGCCAGTTTGATCTTTGAGTTCAAAATCTGGTGCCGCTTGTCCGATTGCAATAGTCATTGCGCGAATCTATCGCTTGCCTGCTTTTCGTGCCACCAGACGAGTTGCGGTCCAATCTGCTGCAACTGCAAGAGTTGAAGTTTGATTTAAACCGCAGAGCGGGGCGGCATCTTGAATATCACTCGGTTCAACATGTCCATCGCGACCAACTTTGGGGGTCAAGACCCAGATTGGTCCGGTCTCAGAGAGATAGGCCATCGCATCCATTAATTCATCAACGAGATCACCGTCATCTTCGCGAAACCAGAAGAGAACTGCATCAACAACTTCATTCGTGGAACCTTCGAGAAATTTAGTTCCAGTAATTTTCATGATGTCAGCGCGGAGAGCGGCATCACAATCTGCCCCATGTCCTATTTCCAGGACCAGCTCTCCTTTAGCAAAACCCATGCGCATTGCCACGGGATAAGTCCAACGGATGAGACGATTTTTTACAAGGGTTTTTCCTGTACTAGAGCGTATTTTTTTGTACTCATCCCCGATTTAGGCGAGAATACGGGCATGACTGAATTCGATGGATTCCCAGATCAGATAATCGACCAACTTGTAGATACAGATCCATCGGAAACCGCAGAGTGGCAAGCATCCTTCGATGCGGCGCTCACTGCAGCT
Organism: Actinomycetota bacterium; assembly: GCA_009705185.1. Lineage (GTDB taxonomy): Bacteria > Actinomycetota > Actinomycetes > Nanopelagicales > Nanopelagicaceae > Planktophila. The sequence goes on along the minus strand of WLCS01000098.1, from coordinate 2,306 downwards.
GGCCCAGTACGTGCGCGTTACTTAATGCTCTCACTTCTTCGCCGCGCACAAGAGAAGAACATCGGACTTTCACAACTTCGCACGACTGATTACATCAACACAATTTCTCCAGAACACGAACCGCAATTCCCTGGAGATGAAGCAATTGAGCGCCGCATTCGTGCATTTAATAGATGGAATGCTGCGATGTTGGTACACCGTGCGCAGCGTCCCGGCATCGGAGTCGGCGGACACATTTCTACTTATGCATCATCTGCCTCACTTTATGAAGTTGGATTTAACCACTTCTTCCGCGGACAAGATCATCCAGGTGGCGGAGACCAAATTTTCTTCCAGGGCCACGCAAGTCCCGGAATGTATTCGCGCGCATTTCTTGAAGGACGATTTACTGAAGATCAACTAGATGGATTCCGTCAGGAACTTTCACATCAAGCAGGTGGATTATCTTCTTATCCTCACCCACGTTTAATGCCTGACTTCTGGCAATTCCCAACAGTGTCAATGGGTATCGGACCAATTAACGCAATTTACCAAGCGCGCTTCAATCGCTACCTACACAATCGCGGAATTAAAGATACGAGCGATCAGAATGTTTGGGCATTCCTCGGCGATGGTGAAATGGATGAAGTCGATACTCTCGGCGCAATCGGACTTGCCTCACGCGAGAAGCTAGATAACTTAACTTTCGTTGTTAACTGTAACTTGCAGCGTCTTGATGGACCTGTTCGCGGTAACGGAAAAATTATTCAGGAACTTGAATCAATTTTCGGTGGCGCAGGATGGAACGTTGTAAAGGTTGTATGGGGTCGCGAGTGGGATCCACTGCTTGCACAAGATCGTGAAGGCGCACTTGTAAACCTCATGAATACAACTCTTGATGGTGACTTCCAAACATTTAAGGCAGAAAGTGGCGCGTTTGTTCGCGAGCACTTCTTCGGTCGCGATCCACGTACTGCAGCAATGGTTTCTGGTTGGTCTGATGATCAAATTTGGGGACTCAAGCGCGGTGGTCACGATTACCGCAAACTCTTCGCTGCATATACAGCTGCTGTTCAGAAGAACGGAAAGCCAACTGTAATTCTTGCAAAGACAATTAAGGGTTGGACTCTTGGTTCGCACTTCGAAGCACGTAACTCGACGCACCAGATGAAGAAGATGACTCTTGAAGACATCATCGAATTCCGTAATCGTCTTGATATTCCACTTACTGACGACAAGTTAGATAAGTACACACCTTCTTATTACCGCCCAGCAGCGGATTCTCCAGAGATGAAGTACCTCGAAGAGCGTCGCCGCGAACTTGGTGGATCTATTCCAAGTCGTCGCAAAGTTTCGCGTCCATTGCCTCAGCCAGCAGATGATGTCTACGAATCTGTTCGCCGCGGTTCAGGTCAGCAAGAAGTTGCAACAACAATGGCATTTGTGCGCATGCTCAAAGATTTGATCAAGGATCCAGGACTTGGCAGTCGCTTGGTTCCAATCATTCCTGATGAAGCTCGTACATTCGGTCTTGATTCATTGTTCCCAACGCTCAAGATTTATTCACCTCACGGCCAGCAGTACATGGCTGTAGACCGTGAATTGATGTTGTCATACAAGGAATCAACAGCCGGTGTAATTCTTCACGAAGGAATTAACGAAGCAGGTTCAGTTGCTTCATTTACTGCAGTTGGATCTTCATATTCAACTCACAACGAACCAATGATTCCTATTTATATCTTCTACTCAATGTTTGGATTCCAGCGCACAGGTGATGCGTTCTGGGCAGCATCTGATCAATTGGTACGAGGATTCGTACTTGGTGCAACAGCTGGCCGTACAACCCTTAACGGAGAAGGCCTCCAGCATGAAGATGGTCATTCACATCTGCTTGCAGCCACTAACCCTGCAGTCGTTGCATACGATCCAGCATTTGCTTACGAAGTCGGACATATCTTCAAAGATGGTCTGCGTCGTATGTATGGCGAAGACAGCGAAAACATTTATTACTACATGACCGTTTATAACGAGCCATATATGCAACCTGCAGAGCCAGAGAATCTGGATGTCGATGGATTGCTCAAGGGAATTTATCTCTACGCGCCAGCATCAAAGCAGCGCAAGAAGAATGCACAGATTCTCGCATCAGGTGTTGGCGTTAACTGGGCCCTGAAGGCACAGAAATTGCTCGCAGAAGATTGGGGCGTCGCTGCATCAGTGTGGTCAGTTACTTCATGGAATGAACTTCGTCGTGATGGTCTTTCTGTAGATCGTCACAACATGCTCAACCCACGCGATAAGAAAACTGCATACGTGTATGACAAACT
>WLCS01000097.1 GCA_009705185.1 Actinomycetota bacterium | reverse complement strand
TCCAGATTGCCACATTGGGTACCGCGAGCCCTTCAATTGCATATCCGTCTGTAAGAACATAAGCAGGTTCAATTGTTAAGCCCTTTACAGCACGGCGCATTCCATCGAGATTTGCCGCATGAACGCCACGTTCATCTATTTCTTGTACTGAAACGCGAATAACACTTACGCTTAAGGCAACTTTCATAATGAGTTCAAATAGCTCATCGCGTTTCTTCTCAGAAACTTCTTTTGAATCGCGAACTTCTGAAAGTTCAGGCGCAAACGGATCTTCGAGAATTACTGCCGCAATTACTAGTGGGCCCGCACAAGGTCCGCGACCTGCTTCATCGACTCCTGCAATCGGAGAAATTCCAGCGTTTCGAAGAAGTTCTTCAATCGCTTTCATAGGATGAAATTACTTGATGGGATTTTGTGATGACACTGAGCCGATGTTCTTAAACGGCCAGATGATTGCGTACACGCGCCCGGTTACTTTCGATACGGGCACAAATCCATTGTTGACATCGTCTTGGTGATATCGAGAGTCAGCAGATGATCCTCTGTGATCGCCCATCACCCAAATCTTTCCTTGAGGGACAGTGACATTGAATTTCATCTCACTTGGTTTATTGCCCTTGAAAATGTATGGCTCATCAGTGGCTTTGCCGTTGATTGTCAGCGATCCATCTTTTGAGCAACAGACGATGTGATCGCCAGCTACACCAATAACGCGTTTTACCAGGAATTGCTTTGCGGGATTCGGTAGAACTCCAACAAGAACAAGTCCCTCTTTAATTTTGGTAATTACTTTGTTCTCTTCAGGTGCGTACTGTTCGGGAAGCCAGTTAGCTGGATCGCGAAATACAACGACATCACCACGAGAAATATTCTTCGAAATAAATGGGATTTTATTAACAGCTACACGATCTTGAACCTGAAGCGTATTTTCCATCGACCCCGAAGGAATATAGAAAAACTGAACAATAAATGTCTTGATCAGAAGTGAAACTGCGAGCGCAACGATTACGAGAATCGGGAACTCACGAAGGACTGAGCCCTTACGTGGCATGTGAACGAGAGAAGTTACTCTGCAGGAGTTGCGTCAGCTGCTGGAGCTTCTGCTACTACTTCTGGTGTTGCTTCCGCTACTGGAGCTTCTACAACTGCTTCCGCTACTGGAGCTTCTACAACTGTTTCTACTACTGGAGCTTCTTCAACCTTAGCTGCCGGTGTTTCAACCACTTCAGCAACAGGTGTAGAAAGAATTCCGTCGCCGTAACCTTCAACGCCATCGCGCTTTTCGCGAATCTTTGCAGCCTTACCGCGAAGATCACGGAGGTAGTAAAGCTTTGCGCGACGAACATCGCCCTTCTTGACGAGTTCAATCTTTTCAATAACTGGTGTGTGAACTGGGAAGGTACGTTCTACGCCAACGCCGTAAGAAACTTTACGGATTGTGAAAGTTTCGCGAACTCCATCACCTTGGCGTCCGATAACGATTCCTTGGAAGACCTGAAGACGTGACTTGTTACCTTCGATAACACGAACGTGGATCTTGAGCTCATCGCCAGCACGGAACTGTGGAATGTCCTTGCGGAGTGAGGCAGCATCTACTACGTCGAGAATGTTCATCTTTGGTCCTGTTCGTTACTTATATGAGGCACCGCGAGGTAACGCCGTGCAGACTGCGTATCTTGCCACAGAAGGGGCCTTGAGCGTAAATCGGGTCTGAGGGATACCAGAATTACGCGTCAGAAACCGAGAAGAGCCTCTAGCTGTGCGTGCAGGTGCGGACCGGCGGCCATTGAAATTGCCATTGGGCTTTGACCGTATTGCTTGAAAGTTGCCCCTGCCTCTGTTGCGACTAATCCCCCTGCAGACCAATCCCATTCTTTCAAGCCTGCTTCGTAATACGCATCGATTGCACCCATTGCAACATGGCAGAGATCTACCGCAGCTGCGCCATTTCTGCGAATATCGCGCACGATAGGAACTAACTTTGAAAAATCTTCCAACTGTGAAACACGATGTGCAACATCGTATTGAAATCCTGTTGCGATAAGCGCGCGATCGAGTTCAACTGGATCGGTGCACTTAATTGCATGTCCGTTGTAAAAAGCGCCGCCGCCACGAGTGGCCCACCACGTTGAATTAATTGTGGGCGCAGTGACTACTCCAACAATGACGCCATCTTTATCTTTTGCAGCGATAGATACATTCCAGCCGGGAAGACCGTAGAAATAATTTACGGTTCCATCAAGTGGATCAATGACCCATGTGATTCCTGATTTACTTTCAACGGATGCGCCTTCTTCTCCAATGATTCCATCATCAGGTCTTGCAGCAAGAAGAGATTCAACGATAAAAGTTTCGGCTTTCTTATCCATTTGGGTAGCGATATCGATAGCTGTTGACTTGGATTCAATTTCAAATGCCGCTGGCCGATCCATCAGCAGCGCGCCTGCTTCTGCGCCGACTTTCTGAGCCAAGGTCAACAAATCTTTATACATATGCGCATCCTAGAGGGTCTATCTCTCGAAAATTTGACCCTCTATCGGTTATTCTCAGCCCATGACTGATCTGCGCCTAACAGGTAAAACAGAGGACGGGAATCATCTCGCTCTTGTTGATAATGACGGCGCAGAATATTCACTACGAATAAGCGACACGCTTCGCGCCACAATTAATCAGCCACGACTTTCATCCGTGCCTTCAGTTGATGCCGTTGAAACTATGTCAGTCAAAGAAATTCAGCGCCGCCTTCGTGCTGGCGATAGCTTTGAACAAATCGCTCGCGATGGACAGATTACTGTTGAGAAAGTTGAACGGTTCTCGGGTCCAATCATGCAAGAGCGCGAATACATTCTTGATCGTGCTCGCGAACTTGTGATGCGCAAAGATGTACACCGCATTGATATGACTTTCCGCGACGTCGTTCTTGCCAAGCTTGCTCCACGCGGTGTTGATACAGATGAAGTCTCTTGGAACACATGGCGTCTAGCTGATGGAACATGGCATATCGAACTGCATTACCCAAACCGTGACGGAAACGGTGTAGCAACATGGAACTTTGATCTTGCACGTCGCGCACTCGATGCATCTGATGACAACGGAGCCTGGCTCATTGATGAAGAAGCTCCTGCGCGTCCAGTTTCAACAGGAATTATTCATTCAGAACCAACACATCCTTCTCGTATCGAAACCAATCGAGTAGAAGACATCTTTAACCCGGTAGTTGAAGAGAAGCAAGAAACTCCACGACTTGCAGTGATTCGCGAAACTCCATCGCCAGCAGATTCACAAGATGGAATTACAGCTCGTGCCAAAGTTCCATCATGGGATGAAATTATGTTTGGTCACAAGAGCGAAGAAACTCCCGAAGATAACTAATCTTTTTTAAACTCTTTTCAGTATCCGAGGAATTAGCGAGCTAAAAGAACTTATTGGGTTAGCTTGCATAACTACAAATACTGCATAACCACCTAGTGCAACCCATGGGTTGATAAATGAAATTGGCACAAGAACGATCCCCCAAATAGCTCCAAGGAACCACAGAACCATAAGAACTTTCTTCATTTTCTCGTGAGGATAAGGGAAGTCATCGGTGAAATTAACTTTGAACTTAAATCCGTAAAAGGCTGCAGCAATTACATTTGTCCAATACTGACCAAATAAGCAGATTCCAAAGTAAAAGACTCCCCACTTCCTGTTGGGCGTATTCAGGTTTTCAGCAAGCAGTGCAACACCAAATGGCATCAGTGCAACCCACGCCATTGTGACGCCGTGGTTCCAGACAGTAGGTGCATTTGTGCCTTCTACATATTGGCCCACTGCGTGATATCCGTACCACATAGAAAATAGAACAACGAAGCCAAGTGCATAAGAAAGAAATGTTGGCCAATGCTCAAGAATTGCGTGGTTGATACTTTCGGCCTTACTGATCTCGGGAACTAACTCAACAACGTTAAGGCCCAACAAAGTGAGCGCGATAGAGAAAACACCATCACTTAAAGAATCAATTAACTTGTGGCTGATGTGCTTGATTGACTGAGTCATGCAATTCTCCGATTTCGCCTTAATTGGGGAGAAAAATAGCCAGAAAAATTAAGCACTTCAACAACTCGCCCAATATTGAAGCCGTCTAACCCCTGAGCAGAGGTACCGAACTTTCGGTCTCTGTAACTCCCCCATGATGTCCAACCATCAGACCTTCTTTTTCTGAACGATCTGGGTCAAGT
>WLCS01000096.1 GCA_009705185.1 Actinomycetota bacterium | reverse complement strand
GCGTGAAGCAGGAGCACTAGAAATCCATGTACGTATTTCTTCACCTCCTGTTAAGTGGCCATGTTTTTACGGAATTGATTTTGCAACTCGCGCAGAACTCATTGCTAGCGGCTTTGAAGTAGAAGAAATTCGCCGTTCTATAGGCGCAGATTCTCTCGCCTACGTTTCAGAAGAAGGGCTCATAGAAGCCACAAACGTTGAAGAATCAAAGCTCTGCACAGCATGTTTCTCTGGCAAGTATCCAATCGCGATTCCGACAGATATGTCTGAAGGCAAAATGCGTTTAGAAATTACAGAGGTCCATAAGTAATGGCTACATATAAAGATTCTGGCGTTGATATTGATGCAGGAGATCGCGCTGTTGAATTAATGAAAGCATTGATTGCCCGCGCTTCTCGCCCAGAAGTGATGGGCGGAATTGGTGGTTTTGCAGGATTATTCGATGCATCAGCTCTGAAAGATATGAAGCGACCACTGCTTGCAACTTCCACTGATGGAGTTGGAACAAAGACAGAAATTGCCAGACAGTTAAGTAAATATGACACTATCGGTGAAGACCTTGTTGCAATGGTTGTAGATGACCTTGTTGTGTGCGGAGCAGAACCACTCTTTATGACTGACTACATCGCAGTGGGAAAAGTAATCCCAGAAAGAATTGCAGATATTGTCGCTGGAATAGCGCGTGGATGTGAAAAGTCCGGAACCGCATTAATCGGTGGCGAGACAGCTGAACATCCAGGTTTACTCGCAGAAGATGAATTCGATATTGCCGGTGCTGCTACAGGTGTTGTTGATGCAGAGAAACAACTCAGTGCAGAGAAAGTTAAAGCCGGAGATCTCATCATCGCAATGCCTGCCAGTGGTTTCCACGCAAATGGATATTCTCTGATTCGCCACATTTTGCAGAGCCAGAAATTGGATTTAAATAAAACTTATGAAGGTCTAGATAAAACTCTCGGAGAAATTCTGCTTACTCCCACAGAAATTTACACACTTGATTGCTTGGCGCTCATGAAAGCCCTAGGAGAAAAACTACGCACCTTTAGTCACATCACTGGAGGCGGGCTTGCAGATAACACTGCACGCGTTATTCCATCAGGGCTCAGTGCAAAATATGATCGCTCGACGTGGTCACTTTCTGCGGCTACTCAGTTCCTAAGTGATGTTGCCTCGGTTCCACAGAACGATATGGAACGTACCTGGAATTGCGGAATCGGAATGAGCGCCATTGTTGATCCATCAATCGGTGATCTCGTTATTCGCTCACTTTCTGCGCGTGGAATGAAAGCTTGGATAGCAGGAGTCGTTGAGCCTTCTTCAGATATCGACTCTCCGCGTTCATACTTGGTATCTCAATACGGAGGATAGAAATCATGGCCAGTAAGTCAAAGTTAGCTCGTCAGGCAATTGCAAAAAAAGATAAGAAAGTTAATTTCTATCTCATAGCAATTCCCGTACTTGGATTCTTGGTCAAACTCATCACGATGATCAATACACCTAATGGTGGTTGGTTAGGTGCAGACGGTGAAAACTACTTATCTGGTGTTGATGGGCTTATTGCGCAAGGTTATTTATCAGATAAAAGCATTCTTTCTTATTGGCCAGCTGGTTACCCGATACTTCTCTGGTTCCTTACTAAATTTACAGTTGCACACTTACTCTTATTGATTTCACTTATTCAATCAGTATTCTATGCATACGCGAGTTACTACTTTGTGAAGCAACTTCGTGATACAAAATTACGTCCATACATGTTTCTTATCGGAATCGTGCTTGCCTTCAACCCAACGTTATCGCTGAGTTCGATGGCAGTTGGCTACGAAAGCCCAATCGCAGCATGCATGTTGATGGTTGTTGGACTGATTATTAAATCTAAGCAGAGTCCGAATGATCGCGGATTAGTTATCCGAGTGATTGGCGTTGGTGCATTCTCGGCTCTTGCATCATTTATGCAGCCTCGCTGGATTCTGACATCAATTGTCATTGCAATCATTTGGGCGCTTATGTACAAAGATCGCAAAGTTCAAGCACTTATTCTTGTAGGGGTCGTTGGTGTAATGGCCATTGCGCCAGCAATTCTGATTCAACGAAATGTTGCATCGATTAATAAGGCGGTTATTTCTACGAACCTTGGCGTCACAATGAATCTTGGTGCTGGCCCAGAAACAACTGGTGGATACAAACACACGGGTCCGAATGTTCCTTGCGATCCAGTTCCGCCAGCAAAAGCTGTCACCGATAACGATGTAGTGAAGTGCGTAATCAAGTGGTACGCGGGTCATCCTGTAAAAGCGATGAAACTCTTTGTGAAGAAGGGTTGGTACTACTGGTCTCCTTGGTCTGGTCCATTTGGAAATGGAACTATGGCGCGTAATCCATGGCTCAAGATCAATCCGATTATTGATATCGCTCGCGGTAGCCAATCTGGAAATGATTTGGTTTACAAAACTGCAGGCAAAGTCATCTCATTAATCTGGGGATTTGCGGGAATTTCATTATTCTTCATTGGATTCTTCTGGCTCAGGTCGATGAAGGGGATTTATGTAAACATTGCATACGCCTCCTTTGTTCCAGTCGTGATTTCATGGCTTGTATCTATGGGCACAATCGGTGATCACCGATTCAGAATTCCGACGATGTCTCTGAGCCTGTTCCTGCAAGTAATTGGCTACTTTGCGCTGCGTCATAAGGCTAAAACGCGCTCATTTGCCGTTGCTTTGGAGTCCGGCGCTCAGGCGCGATAACCTACGCGCCTGACACATTAGCTATTCGTAAGGAGGTCGCCCATGGGTCGCGGCCGTGCAAAAGCAAAGCAGACCAAAGTTGCTCGCGATTTGAAGTACAACTCTCAGGAGATGGATCTTGATCGCCTGGCAAAAGAATTACATGGCGATGTTCCAAACCAGCAAAATCAGGATGATGACGATCCTTTTGCTGAAGGCAATTACATCCCTCGCGCGTGAGACCCACTCCGTACGTCGCATCACTGCGAATTTACGAACCTCTTGCAGCATTTGAATCCGTAGATCAAATTCGTTGGCAAAGTATTGATGCAGCTGCAGATACTCGCGCAGAAGAACAAGCGCTCGCACTTCGCAGATTAGTTTTTCCAGAACCACCGGCAGTTCGTCCAGATGGTGCTCATGTTTTAGATATTAATGACCAACGATATGTATCACCGTGGTCTACTGCTACCAGATGCTGGGCCGCACTTGATGATTTCAAGGATTCACTTCCGTCTTCGATTACTCCATTTTTTGTTCCGCCTTCACTTGAAGAAGTAATCACAACTGGTGTTGATTTACTCGAAGATCGAGTTCCACACATCATCACTGAGACCTGGGTAATCCCGCCTCGATGGTTCTCGTTATTTACCCCTGAAGAACGTGTGCGCGGTGAAAATGAAGATGGTCCATTTTGTTTTGCTCGAACTACAATGGCTAAAGCCCGCGAACGTGCAACTAGATCACATGAAATTGTTTTGGGAGCGTTTGGTGATGGCCCAGTAGAACAAGAAATCGAAAACTTATTGGATTGGCTTGAACTCTTCGACCAAGATTCACTTGTTGAACTTGATTACGGCGGGCTCGCTTCGTACTTAGATGTTGCACTTCGCGCGCAAGGCAAAGATGGATTAACCGATGATTCTTCTATTGAAGATGTCGCCTTTTCACTCTCTGGATTGGAGGCTGCAGATGGCGCAGTCGCCGGTGAAGGCTACGAACGCCTAGTTTCGCGATGGAGATCGGTTCAGGCATTCGAATCCGCAATGTAGATATGTAGCTGCACCAAGGGCGTATTGCCACGAGCGTGCCAGTGGTGAATACTTCGCGACATAACGGCTCAAATCGGACACACCTTGGAGCCACGTTTTATGGGGGAATGTTATGAATCGTCTGCCTGATGCAGAGGTATTACTTACCCCGCGTGAAGTCGCAGACTTATTTGGTGTAGATCCCAAGACAGTTACACGTTGGGCAAAGGCCGGAAAACTTACATCAATTAGAACACTTGGCGGACATCGCAGATATCGTAAATCTGAAGTTGATGATCTTCGTCAGAATTATTTCAAGGCACAGAAGTAACAATTCATTAAGCTCATGAGCTATTCAATCGCGCAATTTTTCTTACTTGGAACACTTACATTTATTCTCGTTGGAATCATCACGCCGCCTATTCGCAAACTAGCACTCAGTATTGACGCTGTCGACGCACCTACCCTTGCGCGGAAAGTTCAGAAAGAACCGAT
>WLCS01000095.1 GCA_009705185.1 Actinomycetota bacterium | reverse complement strand
GTCCATTTGTTAGTTCAACACGAAACATTGCGTTAGGTAACGCCTCAGCAACAGTGCCTTCGATTTCGATCGCACCATCTTTACTTGCCAAGGATGAATACCTTCTTCTCTATCTCAATTGAACGAACAGGGTTGAACCCCGAAAAATCCTGTGGATTTCTTGGAGCGCGAAGGGAGATTCTAGGCGAGCCCCCCTTATAAAGGGAAATCGGGTAAAAAAGGGCTATTGAAGCTAGCCGACACGCGGGATGAAGGTGGCTGCGAGCAAGATCGCCAGGCCAATAAAGACCGCGCTCGTTCCAGCCGAGGCGGCTAGAAGTCCGGCCCCCGCAGGAATTATGAACTGGCCAAGGCGATTGCCGGTCAAGCGAGTGGAGACTGCCAGAGCTCTCTCTTCTGGAATCGTAAGTTGAGAAATGAGAGTCATTGTTAAAGGTTGACCAATTCCAAGAGCGAAACCTGCAACGAAAACAATTGCGCCGAGCGAGAGCGGATTGGGAGCAAAAGCCATGGCTGCGCACGCAAAGATTGAAATGACATTACTTGAATTAATCAGTTGGTAAGCAGTAAATCGCTTACTGAGAGCGCCGAGGAAATAACGCGAAGCCATCGATGTTGCTGCGCGGATAGAAATGATGACCCCAATTGAAAAAGCAGAGAACTGATTTTCGTTTCCGTAAAGAGGAAGAAAAACAACCAGAATATCTGCAGTAGATGAAACTGCCAATGAGGTAAATATCGCTGCGAATATTCCAGGTTTCTTCAGCAATTTTCCTGCCGCACGAAAGGCGCCAGATTCATTTTCTCGTGCAGCGACAGTAGGTGCTTGGCTGCGCCAAGAAATTACTGGAACGAGTGCGAAAACTGAAAGCAATAGGGCTAGTGCAAATGCTGATGCAGTCGATTTAGGAATTACTCCTGTAGATCCAGCCACCAATGTTGCAGCTATCGGTCCAAGCATTTGGCCAAGTGATGCACTAAATGTGTATTTACCAAATAATTGTTCATATTGGTCGTGCGGACTTTTGAGCGCAACCATTGTTTGCCCGCCGACCATGCACGCTAGATGAGATACGCCCGATAACGCGGCAGCAATTGCAAGTAGAGGAATTGAGTGCGCGAATAAGAGAAGTCCTGCTGAAATTCCTAACGAAAAGGTTCCAGCAATTACAAAACGCCCTTCACCGATTCGCCCGACAAGCTTTCCAAATGTGAGCGCAAGCAGAACTGGAAAGAGTGCATACATTGCGGCGATGTAACCAATAGTCGATGCAGATGCATCGAGTTCAAGTGCGCGATAAGTAATCATCGGGCGAATTACATAAATTGCACCCTGTGTTATTGCAGAACTAAAGAGAAGTTTGCCGACCCACCTAGTTTCAGACATTTTCTCTATGCGTGAGCATCCTTACGAACTCGCTTCATAAAGCGAGTGATGATTGGAGTAAAGAGAGCGATGATCAGAACTGCGTACAGAACCTTTGAAAGTGGTGACGCCCAAAGAGTTCCGTAATCCCCCGCGCTAATTTGCAAAGCACGTCGGAATTGAAGCTCAAGATTTGGACCCAAAATTAATCCCAAGATAAGTGGTGTGATTGGCATTCCGAATCTGCGGAAAAGAAAACCAACGATTCCAATTGCTATTGCAACTTGGACATCAAAGATCGAAGTATTAAGCGCATACGCACCGAGCATTGCAAAAGTTACGATCCCAGCAAAAAGATATGGACGAGGAACTTTAAGCAATTGCACCCACACTCGGACCAGTGGCAAGTTAAGAATAAGCAAGAGCGTATTTCCAATAAAGAGTGATGCAATCAGAGTCCAGATAAGCGCACCGTTTGTAAGGAAGAGCGTTGGACCTGGCTGGATTTGATAAGTCTGGAATGCAACCAAAATAACTGCAGCCGTTGCAGATGTTGGAAGACCTAGCGCTAAGAGTGGAACCAGTGCGCCCGCAGCGTTGGCATTGTTTGCAGCTTCTGGTCCAGCGACACCTTCAATTGCACCGTGACCAAATTCTTCAGGGTTCTTTGAAAGTTTCTTCTCAACTGAATAGCTCAAGAAAGTTGGGACTTCTGAGCCACCTGCAGGAATAACGCCAAGTGGAAAACCTAAAGCAGTACCGCGAAGCCATGGTTTCCATGATCGCTTCCAATCATCGCGGGACATAAGGGCTTTGCCCTTCATAGGGATAATGTTCCAACCTAATTCTTTAAATCGGCTTGCAATATAAAGAGCCTCACCCAGTGCAAAAATTGAAACGATAACCGGGACTGTTTCAATTCCTTCTACTGCTGCTTGATTTCCGAAAGTTAAACGACTTAATCCAGATTGAAGATCTGCGCCTACAAGCCCAAGTACAAGACCTACGGCTAGTGAGATAAAACCGCGTATTTGTGAGGCCCCAAGGAGTGAAGAAACTGTTGTAAATGCAACCAACATCAGCGCTACATAGTCTGCAGCACCTACTTTAATTGCCATATCTGCAATCGTTGGAGCTGTAAAAGCAAGAATTAAAGTAGCAATCGTTCCTGCAACGAATGAGCCAATAGCTGCTGTAGCAAGTGCGGCTCCAGCACGACCATTGCGCGCCATCTTATTTCCTTCAAGGGCGGTAATTACAGAACCGGATTCACCTGGGGTATTAAGCAAAATCGATGTTGTAGACCCGCCATACATTGCACCGTAATAAATTGCTGCAAACATAATGAGGGCAGATGCAGGACTTACTGTGTATGTAATAGGAAGCAGAAGCGCGATGGCAAGTGCTGGTCCGATTCCCGGAAGAACGCCAACAAGTGTTCCGAGGAAAGTTCCGAGTAAACCAAAACCTAAGTTACTTAGGGTAAGAGCGCTTGCGAAACCATCAATCAGTGAATTGACGTTATCCATTAGAGCCCCTTAAGAATTCCGGCGGGAAGTTGAACGTGCAAGAAATGAGTAAATGAAAGATAAATAACAGTAATAAATAAAGTGCCAAAGATTGCTGCACGAACGTGCTTCTTATTATCAAAAGCCACTGTGATTCCGAAGAATGTAATTGATGCAGCGATTATGAATCCAGCTCGCTCAATTAATAATAAAAATGAAAGAAGTGAAGCCATCACAATTCCGAAAGTCTTGTAATCAGAATTTTTGATTGGATCCCCTGCTTCGAGGCCTTCAGGGATAGCGAGATCGCCACGCAAGATCTGAACAAATAAGAGTGCGCTGAGTCCCATGAGAAGGGCAGCTATTGCATAGGGAAAAACTTTAGGGCTGACAGTGAGGTTAAAAGCGGGGAGCTCTGTTCGAGCAGTGTCCCAAAAAACTATTAAGCCAAGGAGAAAGAGTGAGCCCACAAATGTGAGCTCACTCTTTCCGCCTTGCGGCAATTTAACTTTGATTTTAGTTGACCTTATTTAATCAACTTGAAATCAGCGAGAACCTTCATGATTGCTGTGTTCTCTGTCTTGATCCACTTAGAGAATGCATCTCCTGAGCGGTATTCATCGATCCAAGACTTTGCAGTCAAGGTATCTTTCCAAGACTTGGTTGAGTGAAGTGCATCAATCACCTTAAGAGTATTAAGGAGATCAGCTGCTGGTAGGTCTGCTGGTGCAAGAATTCCGCGCCAGTTACCGAATGTGAGGTCAACGCCTTGTTCTACAAGTGTCTTGCCCTTGATTGCTTTGAGCTTCTTTGGTGAAGTCACTGCAAGTACGCGCATCTTTCCAGCTGCTACGTATGAAGCGAATTCTGAAGTTCCAGCGATACCAACTGCTACACGTCCACCAATAACATCAGGAACGAGTGATCCACCACCTGAGTAAGGAATGTAGTTCAGATCAAGTGCCTTAACTCCAACAGTTTCAGCAAGTGTTGCAACTGTTACGTGGTCAACGCCACCGTAGTTACCTCCACCAATTGCTACTGCCTTAGGGTTTGCCTTGATGTCTGCAAGAAGGTCATTGATGCTCTTGTACTTTGATGAAGTTGGAACAACGAATGCTTCAGCTTCGCGCATGATTCCTGCAATTGGAGTCGCAGTTGTGATTGAAAGCTTTGAACCATTAGTTGCAAGACCACCAGGCATTGCGAAACCTGTAATTAGTAGAAGGTCCTTACGGTTCTTCTGGTCATAGAAATATCCAAGACCAAGTGGTGCGTTTGAACGGTATGTAACGGTGTAATCCTTAAGAAGTTCTTCCTTCTTGAGTGCATCACCAATTGCAATTGCTGTTGTGCCGTAACCGCCACCGATATTTG
>WLCS01000094.1 GCA_009705185.1 Actinomycetota bacterium | reverse complement strand
TATCCCAATGAGGCGGAAGTGGAACTCTCTTTCCTGAACTCGTCGCATCAATAGCAACAAAACTTTCGCGCAGCAACGCATTGTCAATCTTTTGAATAATTCCAGTTTCGCCATTTGCCAATTGCACAGAGACTACGGATTGATCGGCAGTGGATTGCGGAAAATCTATTTGCCCAGAATGATCTACAGACATCTCGGTAGAAATCCCTGCGTGCGCTCTGGCTATGGCTCGAATCTTTCCTTTGTCAGTTGCAGAGTAGAAGAAGTCAGAAGCAGGTTTCAGTAAGCCAGCAATGGATAAGAAATGGCCCAAAGACGGTTCGCCGAGAATATGGAGTTCATCAGTTTTGATGCCAAGTCCGTGGGCGATGTTTTCTACGGATTGGTTTCGAAGAATTGCTGCCTTTGCTGATGCTTGCGAGAGCTTCTTGGGATCAGCCCAACCCTGGTCAAAAGCGGCGAGAAGGCTCTGCTGAACTGCCACCGATAAAGGGGCTTCAGAGGTGAAATTTCCTGTGACACGAACCACCGGATGAACGCTACTCGCTCCGAGAGGCGCACGCACATCTCGCCACTATCCTTAGCCCATGTCTTTGAAAGCATCGCGCACCAAGCGCACCTTACGAGTCACCGCGCTCATTGCCCCGGCACTTCTCTTACTGAGTGGTTGCTCATTTGATCTCAAGAATGTTTCTGGAATGGGATATCCAAAGGGCGTTTCAAGCGTAAACGACATTTCATTATCACTCTGGCAAGGTGCATGGATTGCAGCAGGCGTTGTCGGAGTATTTACTCTTATTCTTATTTTGTGGCCGGCTGTCTTCCATCGCGCGAAGGCAAGTAAAGGTGAGTTCCCAAAGCAAACTCAATACAACATTCCAGTAGAAATTTTGTATACCGTAATTCCATTCATTATCGTGGCGGTACTTTTCTACTTTACTGCGGTGAAAGAAAATAAGATCACAGATAAAACTTCACCGGTGAAGCATGAAATTTCTGTAGAAGGAATCCAATGGTCATGGCAATTTGGATACCCAGAAGCAGGAGAGAAAGCAGTTGTCACTGGAACTCCTGCAAATCCTCCAACTCTTTATTTACCAAAGGGCGAGAGCGTCCGATTCACCATTACTTCAAATGATGTTGTGCATGGATTCTGGATTCCAGCCTTCATGATTCAGATGCAGAATCTGCCAGGGGAGACCAATCATCTTCAGTTCACTGCAAACAAGCTCGGTGAATTTCCAGGGCGATGCAACATCCTCTGCGGGCGTAATCACTCGCAAATGATTTTTAAGGTAAAAGTTGTAACACCCGAGCAGTATCAAAACTATCTTGACTCATTGAAGGCGAGTGCAGCATGACAACTTTCGCAGAACGTCCAACCATTGCTGCTCCACGCCAAGGGGTCCAGAAGACATCACGCGGCTCACAATTTGTAAAGACAATTACATCAACTGACCATAAGCGCATCGGTTATCTCTATCTTGCAACTTCTTTTGCATGGTTTCTTATTGGTGGAGTTTTAGCACTGCTCTTGCGTCTTGAACTCACTCGCCCAGGAATGCAATTCCTCAGTGTCGAGCAATACAACCAAATCTTTACTATGCACGGAACAATCATGTTGCTTATGTTTGCAACACCACTCTTCGTAGGTTTTGCCAACGTGATTATGCCTTTGCAAATTGGCGCGGCAGATGTGGCGTTTCCACGACTAAATATGCTCTCCTTCTGGCTCTTCCTATTTGGATCTGTTCAAGCTGTTGCAGGATTCTTAACTCCCGGCGGAGCGGCATCATTCGGATGGACTGCATATGCACCACTTGCTAACTCAACATATTCACCAGGAATCGGTGGAGATCTTTGGGTAATGGGTCTTGCAATTTCCGGTCTTGGAACAATTCTTGGTGGCGTTAACTTCATAACAACAATCTTTACGATGCGCGCACCGGGAATGACGATGTTCCGTATGTCGATCTTCTCTTGGAACGTTTTGCTTACTTCAATTCTTGTACTGCTTGCATTCCCTCCACTTGCTGCAGCTCTGCTTGGACTCGAATCAGATCGTTTATTTGGAACGCATCTCTTTGATCCTGCAAACGGGGGAGCGATGTTGTGGCAACACCTCTTCTGGTTCTTCGGTCACCCCGAGGTTTATATTCTTGCGCTTCCATTCTTTGGTATCGCGACTGAAATTTTGCCAGTATTTAGCCGTAAGCCAATCTTTGGTTACAAAGGTTTGATTGCTGCGACTATCGCAATTTCAGCACTCTCTGTTGCAGTGTGGGCGCACCACATGTTTGCAAGTGGCAAAGTACTTCTTCCATTCTTCTCATTCATGACATTCCTCATTGGTGTTCCTACTGGAGTTAAATTCTTCAACTGGATCGGAACTATGTGGCGTGGTCACGTTACATTTGAAACCCCAATGCTCTGGGTTATGGGATTCCTCGTAACATTCTTATTCGGCGGACTTACAGGAATCATTCTTGCTTCACCACCACTAGATTTTGCAGTCTCTGCCTCATATTTCGTCGTTGCTCACTTCCACTATGTGCTCTTTGGAACCGTGGTGTTTGCAATGTTTGCGGGCTTCTATTTCTGGTGGCCAAAGATGACCGGACGCATGCTCAACGAACGCCTCGGAAAGATTCACTTCTGGACGCTGTTCTTCGGTTTCCACACAACATTCCTTATTCAGCACTGGCTAGGAATTAAGGGCTTCCCACGTCGTTATGCGGATTACCTTTCAACTGACGGTTTTACTGGAATGAATATGATTTCAACAGTTGGGTCATTCTTGTTAGCTCTTTCAATGATTCCTTTCTTTATCAACGTGTGGATCACTCGTAAATCACCACTTGTGAATGTAGATGACCCTTGGGGTTACGGAGCTTCACTTGAATGGGCGACTTCATGTCCACCACCGCGCCATAACTTCACATCAATGCCACGCATTCGTTCGGAGCGTCCAGCATTTGATCTCCATCATCCACACATTAAGACTGAAGGTCACTAATAATGAAAGCTAATTGGAAACTATTTTCTGGCCTCTCAGTCTTTTACGTAATCATGGCTGTCGTGTATTACTTTGTTGGTGGAGAAGCAGTTGGAATTACTGGAATGACTCTTGCAGCATGCCTTGCAGGAATGGTTGGTTTCTATGTGTGGTTTACTCAGAAGAGAATTGGTGTTGCGATTCCTTCTGATAACGATGATGCAGAGATCGCAGACGATGCAGGCGAACTTGGTTTTTATAGCCCCCATTCATGGTGGCCTCTTCCTACTGCGTTGAGCGCAACTGCAATGGGGCTTGGACTCATTATCGGTTGGTGGCTCACGTTGATCGCCCTCGGTTCACTTGTCATCAGCATTATCGGAATGGTGACTGAGTACGAAAAGCCAACACCTATCTCATCTCACTAATCACTGATTAGATACGGCCATGGATAACGTTCGCGCCGAGATACTTAAGGTTGATTTCCCGCTTACTGCAGCTGCACGGATAACTATTAACGCTCCTGCGCAGAAGATATTTGATTATCTAGCTGACCCTTATGCCCATGCATATTTCGATGGTTCAGGAACTGTGCAAAGAGCGCTGCGCGCACCTGATCGGCTTGCACTCGGAAGCAAATTCGGCATGGGAATGAAAATCTATATTCCATATCGCATCACAAATAAAGTAGTCGCATTCACCGAAGGCTCACTCATCACCTGGCGTCATTTAGGGGGATGGACATGGTCTTATGAACTTCGTGAGACCGGTAACGGGCAGACCGTCGTCACTGAAATATTCGATGTGAATCCTGCGCCGGCAATTGCACAGTGGTGGGTGCGAAAAACTCATTCCTTGGAGCGAAATCCAAAGTGGATGGCTAAGTCACTGGTTCTTCTCAAGGCACTGTCTGAGCAGTGAAAAGAGTTATTGCTAGCGCACCATGGATCTTCATTGTTATTTGGAGTTCTGGATTTGTTGTTGCTAAATATGCATTCCCGTCGGCAGATGCTCTCTATTTTCTTGCTATTCGCCTAATCATTGCGACTGTAATTCTCTTTCTTCTGACCCTTGCGCTGAGGCAGCCATTGAAATTGTCTCGGTCAGATTTATATTCCTCACTTGCAATCGGACTCTGTTTGCACGGCTTCTATCTCGCTGGGGTTTGGTATGCCATTGAATTAGGCGCCCCCGCGGGACTCTCGTCAGTGATCACGAGTATTCAACCGGTTCTCGTTTCATTGCTTGCGGTTCGTATATTGAAAGAGCCGTTAACCATGAGGCAGATTGCAGGTCTTGTTCTTGG
>WLCS01000093.1 GCA_009705185.1 Actinomycetota bacterium | reverse complement strand
GATCGTTCTTGCATTCTCGACGCTTGTAAATATCTACAGCTCGAAGTTGCTTGCAGCATTTAACAACATCTCAGTGTGGTGGCACGTATTTGGCGCCGCTGCAATTATTGGCATCTTGCTATTCACAACTGATAAGCACCAGAGCCTTAACTGGATGTTTACTGCACATAACAACAACTCAGGATTTAGCGACAATACCTATTGGTATCTCGTACTTCCATTGGGATTCTTGTTAACTCAGTACACAATCACAGGATTCGATGCATCTGCTCACTTGTCTGAAGAGACACACGATGCACATATCTCTGCTGCTAAGGGAATTTGGAAGTCTATTTTCTACTCAGCAATCGGTGGATATATCCTTTTGATGTCATTCCTTTATGTGGCAACAAATACTGATTACATCAACTCATTTGATCCAGAAGTAAACCCATACGGTGGCGGATCAATTATTGCTCTGCTCGCTAGCGCGTTGGGCACAGGAGTTAAGTTCAAGCTCATCATGGTTATTACGACTCTTGGACAAATCTTCTGCGTTACTGCTTGCCTAACTTCATGTTCACGCATGATGTACGCATTCAGCCGCGATGGAGCTGTACCTGGAGGAAATCTTTGGAAGAAAGTAAATAAGCACGGTGTTCCGCTGAATGCAGTTATTGCATCTGCAGTTGCCGGCGCAATACTTACTCTTCCAGCTCTCTGGAAATCACCAACAGGTGTACCAACAGCGTTCTACGCAGTTGTATCTGTCTGCGTGATTTCTCTCTACCTCGCTTTCTTGATTCCTATCTACCTTCGTTTGAAGGCAGGAGATTCATTTAAGCCAGGTGCGTGGACTCTTGGTAGCAAGTACAAGTGGATGGGAACAGTTGCGGTTGCTGAAATCGTAATTATCTCTATCTACTTCATCTTGCCATTTACACCAACTGGTACACCAGGTAATAAGGACTTCACCTGGACATCAGTGAACTATGCACCACTTGTAACTGGTGGAGCTCTCATCATCCTTTGGATCTGGTGGCAGCTTTCAGCTAAGAAGTGGTTCACAGGACCAAAGCGCACTATCTAAATAGCAATATTTCTGTACTAACTACCAACTAGATCAAAACGAAAGAGACGTGATATCAGTGGCTGCAATGACAATTGAAGAACTCCGTAGCGAAATTGCATCAGGTGCAATAGATACGGTGGTCATTGCAATGACCGATATGCAAGGTCGCTTAGTTGGTAAGCGCGTGCATGGGCAGTACTTCCTTGATGAAGTACTCAAGCACGGCACAGAGGGATGTAATTACCTTCTCGCTGCAGATATAGATATGAATACTGTCGCAGGGTATGAGATGTCATCGTGGGAGCGCGGTTATGCCGACTTCGCCATGATTCCTGACATCTCTACCCTGCGCAGGATTCCTTGGCAGCCAGGTGCTGCAATGTTGTTAGCCGATGTGCAATGGCTTGATGGAACAGATGTCGTTGCATCGCCGCGCCAAATTTTGCGCAAGCAAGTTGCTGCGCTGGCAGCTGCAGGAATGCAAGCAATGGTGGGAACAGAACTTGAATTTGTTGTTTTTCATGACACTTACGAACAAGCCTGGGATAAGGCTTATCGTGATTTAACTCCGGTAAATCAGTACAACGTTGATTATTCGATTATGGGCGGATCACGTATCGAACCGCTGCTGCGCACTATCCGTTTGGGTATGGCTGGCGCTGGAATGACCGTGGAATCCGTCAAGGGTGAATGTAACTTCGGTCAGCATGAAATTGCCTTTAAATATTCTGATGCGCTTTCAAATTGCGATAACCATGTGATTTACAAAAATGGCGCGAAAGAGATTGCAGCTCAAGAGGGATACGCGCTGACCTTTATGGCTAAGCCAAATCAAAAAGAGGGTAACTCTTCGCATATTCACTGCTCATTCCGCGGCCTCGATGGCTCGATGGTGATGGCAGATGATAAAGATAAGGAACACGGACTTTCAGATGTCGGTCGTGCATTTATTGCAGGACAAATTGCTCACTTAAAAGAGATTTCACTTCTCTTTGCACCAAATATCAACTCTTACAAGCGATATGTGCCTGGTTCATTTGCACCAACAGCAATTCGCTGGGGCCGAGATAACCGCACATGCGCACTGCGTTTAGTCGGACATGGACAATCTTTGCGCCTTGAAAATCGCGTACCTGGTGGAGATGTCAATCCATATCTAGCAGTTGCAGGAATTATTGCTGCAGGTCTTGATGGAATTAGTCGCAAGTTAAAGCTTGAAGATGCATTCGTTGGAAACGCATATGACTCTGATTCAGAACGAGTACCATCGACCATGCTTGAAGCGCAGAAGAATTGGTCTGAAAGCGCTTGGGTGAAATCAGTATTTGGTGCAGAAGTACAAGCGCACTACACAAATATGGCTCAGGTCGAACTCGATGCATATGGCAAAGCAGTAACTGACTGGGAGCTCTTTAGAAACTTCGAAAGGTTTTAAGCCATGTCTTCGGTATACGAGGTAATCAACCCTGCAACCGAAAAGGTTGTAAAGCAGATCCAGCTCGCCGACGAGGCAGCAACTGATGCAGCTATCGAGCGCGCGCATAAAGCATTTGATACATGGCGACATGTAGCACCTGGTGATCGCGCAAAGATGCTGCGTTCTTTTGCAGCCGTTGTCAGCGCACATCGTGAAGAACTTGCAGCACTTGAAATCGAGAACTCTGACCACACGCGCGGAAATGCGTTGTGGGAGGCAGATAACGTTGCAAATGTTTTGAATTATTACTCTGCAGCGCCAGAGCGTTTATTTGGAAAGCAGATTCCAGTACCAAATGGAATCGACATTACATTTAAGGAACCACTGGGCGTTATCGGCGTCATTGTTCCGTGGAACTTTCCAATGCCAATTGCAGGGTGGGGATTCGCACCAGCACTTGCTGCAGGAAATACAGTTGTATTAAAGCCAGCTGAATACACACCGATGACTGCAATTCGCTTAGGCGAATTAGCGTTAGAGGCGGGGCTACCAAAAGATGTCTTTACTGTTATTCCGGGTAAGGGATCTATTGTCGGTGCGCGCTTTGTCACCCATCCAAAGGTGCGCAAGATTGTCTTTACTGGTTCTACTGAAGTCGGTAAATCAATCATGGCGGGCTGCGCCGATCAGGTAAAGCGCGTCACTCTTGAACTTGGTGGAAAGAGTGCCAACATCATCTTCGCCGATAGCGATATTGAAAAAGCTGCAGCAAATGCACCAGGTGCTGTCTTTGATAACGCCGGACAAGATTGCTGTGCGCGTTCTCGTATTCTGGTAGAAAAGTCTGCCTTCGATAAGTTCATGTCATCTTTTGAAGCAGCGGTAAAGAAATTCCGCGTTGAAGATCCATCTCTTGCTACATCAGATATGGGACCAATGATTTCTGCAAAACAGAAAGCTGCTGTTGAAAAGTATTTAGATGAGCCAGTTGCTTTCACAGGTAGCGCGCCAAGTGGTCCAGGATTCTGGTTGCCACCAACAGTGTTGATGCCCACTTCAACAAAATCAAAGTCATGGAACGATGAAATCTTCGGACCAGTTGTATCTGTCATGACTTTCGATGGCGAAGACGATGCAATTGCAAAGGCGAATGACACTGAGTTTGGTTTATCTGGATCTATTTGGACAAAGGATTCGGGCAAAGCAATTCGTGTTTCTCGCGCAGTTGAAAGCGGAAACTTATCTGTTAATTCAAATTCATCCGTGCGGTACTGGACACCGTTCGGCGGATATAAACAATCTGGCCTCGGGCGCGAGCTTGGACCAGATGCACTTGATTCATTTACTGAGGTAAAAAACGTTTTTATCTCAACTGAGAAATAACTAGGGGACACTGATGAGTAAGCGTTTAGAAGGAAGAGTCGCAGTAATCACTGGTGCAGGTAGCGGTATTGGCTACGCAACTGCAAAGCGATTGGCATCAGAAGGGGCTCACGTTGTTGCAGTAGATACCAACGATGAGACCGGAAATGCAATTGCAACAGAGGTCGGCGGCATATTCGTTAATGCAGATGTCACTAATGCAGCTCAAGTTGAGAACATGTACAAAGTTGCATTCGATAAGTACGGGCGCATCGATATCGCATTTAACAATGCGGGAATTTCGCCACCAGATGATGACTCAATTCTGACAACAGGAATCGATGCATGGGAGCGCGTATTGCGCGTAAACACCACCAGCGTATTTCTCTGCTGTAAGGCAGTTATTCCTTATATGCAGAAGGCTAAAAAGGGATCAATCATTAACACCGCATCATTTGTGGCAACTATGGGCGCTGCAACATCACAGATTGCT
>WLCS01000092.1 GCA_009705185.1 Actinomycetota bacterium | reverse complement strand
GGTGGTGGTGCATCAATAATGGGAACACTCAGCGGTGGAGGAAAAGAAGTGATCTCCATTGGTGATAAATGTTTGCTCGGCGCGAATTCAGGTCTTGGGATTTCACTTGGAAATAACTGCGTAATCGAAGCCGGTACTTACATCACTGCTGCTTCAAAAATTACTTTGCCTGATGGAGAAGTCGTTAAAGCAGGAACTCTTTCAGGGGCTAATAATTTACTGTTCCGTCGCAACTCACTTACAGGCGGTTTAGAGGTAGTTGTCCGCACCGGCACATGGGGCGGATTGAACTCAGTTCTTCACGCCAATTAAATTAGTAATAACTAGGCTAAGTTGAAATAAGGCGAAGGAATTTTCGCACGACTTCTGAATGTATCGCCTCGCAACAGTTTTGTTGAACCATTACTTGATGTTCCCTTTATGTAAGTAACAGCACCTGCAGAATTTCGAGTAATGATTTCGAGCGTGACGATATCTGGAAGCAGAAATGCTTTTGCAACCAGTTCTTGAGTTGCAGATGCTTTCCATTGCGCAAATCGTGGATTTAACTTCGGATCTAATCCCGCAGGATCTGCAACTGATTGCGTGTATGCAGTTGCCTGCCCCCACGCATCGAGAGTTGTTTGTGTGGCCCCACCGGACGATGAAAAGAAATATGCCTGAATTGGTTTACCTTTATTGAGCATCACAAGGCTGGTTGAAGTATCTACATTTGTTCGCAGGACAGCTGCTTTCCAGAACTTACCAATTTTTGCTTCCGCCTCTTTGGAATACCCGACGAAGTTTTGATCACCTATATGCGAGTACACATGACAGTCGCATGAGCCTTTAATTCCACCCATTTTGGCAAGCGCATACGAACGTGCAGCGATTACTTGCGCTTCCAATACTGCGGAAGGCCATGCAGAAGAGATTTCACTTATCCCCCACAAATATTCGTCATGCAGCGAGAGTGAATTAGTCACTTCAAGTGCTCCACTGACAACTTTCACTTGTATCTGACCATACTTGTAACGAACAGATGCACCTGGTCCATAGAAGGTAAGAATCGTTGAAGGGGATCCCCAGCGAATTGTGAGCGACTTAGCTTTGACTGATCCAATCACCACGTTCTTGCCTTCGATTGCAAAAGTTGCCTTTGTCTGCGGGGCAATGGTCATGATGGGAAGTGCAGTCACCCCCGCTGGAATATCACCGGCCAGCACTTCGATTTTCGAATTGACTTGCGCTGTAGATATCGAGAAATTCTTCAGTGCACTGCCGATATTTACTCGAATAGTCTGTGTATCAACTACAGGAGCAATCACGACATCTTTGTAATAATAATTGAGAATTGCAGTGGCGCTTTCACCAGCTACCGCCCTTGCCTTTGCACCAATTTGGCTCATTCCGACGCCGTGCCCGTATCCCGAACCCGTGAATGCAAAACTTGCAGGCGCTTCGGCTTGCGCACTAGGAAACTGCGCGAGAAGTAAGAAACTAATTAAGACAGAGGATAAGAATTTTTTCATTGGAATTTTTTCATTCGACAGGAACAAGAGATTTTGGCGAAGTGATAAATCCCGCACCCCATGCAAAGTGCATAGTGGGAAGCACTGTTAATAAAATGATGAACTCTGGAATTGAAGTCGCAATTTTAAGAGATGCAATCACAACGAAGAGTGCATAAATTCCAGCAGGAATTAAGAACAATGAGGAGAGCAATGTTCCTAGTATGACCGATGAAAGAAATCCGACTAAAGCAACCGGTGGAGCTAAATAACGATAGTTAATAGTGCCCGGATGTCTTCTTGATACAACTCGGCGCCAACGTCCGTATTCAAAATATTGTTTTGCTAGTGCTTTTACAGTGGATCGAGGTCTATAAATTACTTGCAGACGGGGATCGAAATAAACTAGCCCGCCTTTTTCCCGTAATCTAAAATTTAATTCCCAGTCCTGCGCACGGGTAAATCGCTCATCGAATCCACCAATTGCAACGAGCGCCTCGCGTCTAAAAGCTCCCAAATAAACTGTATCGACAGCGCCAGCTTTACCGCCTGTATGAAATCTCGATGCCCCAACGCCAAATGGACTTCGCATTGCACCCGCAACAGCGCTTTCAAAACGAGTTGTACCAACTGCTGCCATGACGCCGCCCACATTGACTGCGCCACTTGCATTAAGAATTTCAACAACAAGTGAAATGTAATTAGATGGAATTTGTGCGTGGCCATCTACTCGAACAACAACGGGGCTTTGAGATTTGTTCAGCGCGAGATTAAGTCCTGCTGCAGTTCTTCCAGTTGGACTTTGGACAACCACTACTCGCTTATCTGCATGTGAAAGTTTCTGGGCAATTTCTTCAGTGCGATCTCGCGAAGGGCCGATGGATAAAATCACTTCAAGTGGACCTTGATAATCCTGAGAAAGAATTGAAAGCACGGCGCTTTCTAAATGTGATTCTTCGTTAAGCACGGGAAGAATCACACTAACGGCAGGGTGCGGTGAGCCAATTAACTCATGTGTTGGTGTCGCCATAACCCCTCCACGCTATCGTCCAAGTACCCTACGGATGTGAAAACACGTCGTGCGATACGGATAATAACAACACTCTCTGTGAGTATTGTCGTTCTCGCATCAATCTCGTGGCTCGGTTTAGGTCAAGTTAGCGGACAAATTTCTCGGATCAGCGTTTTTGGAAACCTTAAAGACCGCCCTGAAAAAACTTCGCAAGCAATTAACTATCTCGTAGTGGGTTCAGATTCTCGCGAGGGACTGACCCAGGCTCAAATTAAGAAATTAAAAGTTGGTAGCACTGCAGTAGCTGCTGGCGGCCGTTCTGACACTATGTTTCTCATTCACATCAGCAAGAGCCGAGATGCTGCATTTATCGTCTCTCTTCCACGCGACACCCTTGTGCAAGTACCTGCGCATATAAGTCAAGATGGAAAAAGAGACATTCCTGAAAAGCCGGGCAAACTCAATGCTGCATTTGCTTTTGGTGGCGCACCATTGCTCATCCAAACTATTGAAGCAAAAACTAATCTTAAAATTGATCACTACGTAGAAATAAGTTTTGCGGGTTTTACCGGAGTTGTTGACGCACTCGGTGGGATTCAAGTCTGCTCAAAGGTTCCTATCAATGATCCTAAAAGTCACTTAGTCATGAGCGCTGGAACCCATATTCTCGATGGCTTAGAGGCACTGAAATATGTGCGCACGCGAGACTTCGATGGTCGTGGAGATATCGGGCGCATGGAACGTCAACAACAATTTGTTAGTGCTGTGGTTCGTAAAGCGACCAGCAGCGGAACACTGTTGAATCCCATCAAGCTTGCGAAGTTCTATAACGCAACAATTTCTACAGTGAAAATGGATGAAGGCGTAGATAAGAATGACCTTCTCACACTTGCAAAACAGATGAGAAATTTATCTTCAGGAAATATTCGTACTTTGACTGTCCCGCTTTCTGATCCGAATGGAAGAGTTGCCGGTGTAGGTTCAGTTGTTATCTGGGATGAAGAACTTTCAGCTGATTTGTGGACACGAATCCGAAATGATCAAGCTCTCGTTGACACCATCAAGCCATCACCTACCTCTTCTGCTCAAGCAACAGCAAAACCTGAGGTCGTTGATAAATTCAAGACCAAAACTGCTGCAGAAAACCCGTGTGCAGCGAGCAAATAGTTCGCTAAATGTGCCTTATTAATTAAGGCTGCAATAGACTCCACGCTATGGCTCTAAAGCTCTCTGTGATTGGCTGCGGATATCTCGGTGCGACTCATGCAGCGTCAATGTCTTCTCTCGGTTTTGAAGTTATTGGTGTTGATACTGATCAAGACAAAGTTGATCTACTCTCTCGAGGAGAATTGCCTTTCTACGAACCAGGTTTAGACACTCTTCTTTCTGAAGAAATCAAGGGCGGACGTCTCTCTTTCTCTACAGATTTTTCTTCAATTGCCGATGCAGATGTTCATTTCATTTGCGTAGGAACACCTCAAAGTAAAGATGGATTAGCTGCAGACCTTACATATGTAAAAGCTGCGGTAGCCGCCATTGCACCTCATATAAAAGAGGGCTCACTCGTCGTTGGTAAATCCACTGTGCCGGTTGGAACTGCTCAACTTTTGAGAGATCAACTTGCAATTTCAGCGCCGCAAGCCGATCTTGCGTGGAACCCAGAATTCTTGCGCGAAGGTTTTGCTGTTGAAGATACGCTCAGACCGAACCGACTTGTTGTGGGTGTTGCAAACGATCGCGCAGAAGATATTCTCAAAGAAGTGTACAAACCAATTATCGAGTTGGGCACTCCATGGATTCGCGCAGATCTACCCACTGCAGAACTTGTGAAAGTAGCTGCTAACTCATTTCTTGCTACAAAGATTTCATTTATTAATGCAATGGCAGAAGTATGCGAAGCTGCAGGTGGCGATGTCACTGTGTTGGCAAAAGCAATTGGATATGACCCACGTATCGGAAATCGATTCTTACAAGCAGGAATCGGTTTCGGTGGGGGTTGCCTACCAAAAGATATTCGAGCCTTTATGGCGCGCGCAGAAGAACTTGGTGCCAATCAAGCACTTGAATTCTTGCGCGAAGGTTTTGCTGTTGAAGATACGCTCAGACCGAACCGACTTGTTGTGGGTGTTGCAAACGATCGCGCAGAAGATATTCTCAAAGAAGTGTACAAACCAATTATCGAGTTGGGCACT
>WLCS01000091.1 GCA_009705185.1 Actinomycetota bacterium | reverse complement strand
CTTGATGCAGGTCGCGTATTTGCTGCAATCCCACCTCTGCACCGTATTGAAACAATGGGCGCGGGCGGCAAAAAGGGCGAGTACATATACACATATTCAGATGATGAAATGAAGAAGGTCACTGCAGATTTAAAGAAGAACGGTAAGCGCTGGAAAGAACCAATTCAGCGATACAAAGGTTTAGGCGAAATGGATGCAGATCAGCTTCGCGAAACAACTATGGATCCAGATGCACGCACACTTCGCCGCATCACTGTTCCTGATGCAGAGGCTGCTGAGAAGATGTTCGAACTTCTCATGGGTTCAGATGTAGCGCCACGTAAAGAATTTATTGCAACTGCTGAAATTGACCGCGAACAGATCGACGCTTAGTCAATACTGACAAGGTCGAAGTATTCGTCTTTCCAAATATCTTCATCACCATCAGGTAGCAAAATAACGCGCTCAGGCTTAAGTGCCTGCACAGCGCCTTCATCGTGAGAAACCATGATGACGGCGCCTTGGTATTCAGTAAGTGCGCCAAGGATTTCTTCGCGAGATGCTGGGTCTAAGTTATTTGTTGGCTCATCAAGCAAGAGAACATTTGCAGCAGATACAACCAAGGTTGCAAGAGCTAAACGAGTTCGCTCTCCACCAGAGAGAACCTTTACGGGCTTATGAACATCATCGCCAATGAAGAGGAATGAACCAAGCACGTTACGCGCCTCTGGTTCACGCAAGTCATCTTTAGAAGACATCATGTTTTCTAAGATTGTGCGTTCAAAGTCGAGCATTTCGTGTTCCTGCGCATAGTAGCCGAGCTTGAGTCCATGGCCGTGTTCAACTTTTCCAGTATCGGATTCAAGTTGGTTAGCAAGAATCTTAAGAAGAGTTGTCTTGCCGGCACCGTTAAGCCCCAGGATGACAACGCGAGATCCTTTATCGATAACGCATGAAACGTCGGTGAAGATTTCAAGTGATCCGTAGTTCTTTGAAAGTTCTTCACCCGATAGGGGAGTCTTGCCACAAGGGGCTGGGGTAGGAAAGCGCAACTTTGCGACCTTATCTTTGACGCGGACATCATCAAGTGATGAACGAAGTTTTTCTGCACGACGTAACATTCCTTGAGCTGCAGTTGCTTTAGATGCTTTAGCGCGCATCTTCTCGCCCTGCTTCTGCAAAATTTCGGCTTTCTTCTCGGCGTTAGCGCGCTCTTTCTTGCGGCGATGTTCATCTTGCTCGCGCTGTAAGAGGTACTGCTTCCAGCCCATGTTGTACACATCGATTACGTTTCGATTTCCATCGATGTAGAAAACCTTGTTTACGACTGTTTCGATCAAGTTCACATCGTGGGAGATGATGACTAGCCCACCCGAATAGTTGATCAGATAATTACGCAGCCAGATGATCGAATCAGCATCAAGGTGGTTTGTTGGCTCATCCAGAAGTAATGTTTCGGCGCCAGAGAAAAGAATGCGCGCTAATTCGATACGACGACGTTGACCACCAGAGAGTGTGTCGAGCGGATTATTAAATACTGACTCTGAAACTCCAAGGGAAGTTGCAATCGCTTCTGCTTCAGCAGTTGCTGCATAACCGCCAGCTGCGTTGAATTCTGCATCCACACGGGTGTATCGCTCAAGAGCCTTCTCAAGTTCGGCGCCTTCAGTAGTAGACATCTCATGTTCTACTTGTGTCATACGTGCTGCAATTTGATCTAAATCGCGCGCAGATAAAATTCGATCTAACGCTGTTCCTTGATCTTCACCTGTACGTGGATCTTGTGGCAGGTAACCAATTTTTCCAGTTCGCTGAACGCCGCCACCTGCAGGCAGTGTTTCACCAGCGAGAACTTTTGCGAGAGTCGATTTTCCAGCGCCATTGCGGCCAACGAATCCGATGCGATCGCCGCTGTTGATACGAACTGTGACTCCCGAGACCAAAAGGCGCGCACCAGCGCGGAGTTCGAGAGCAGTTGTAGCGATCATTTGGCGAAGTCTCCCACAGTGTGCGTGGGATAAGAAATTACTCCTTGCCGATACGTGTTCGGCGAGGAGTTGCGAAAGATTTACTTGCCTCAGTTAGTTCATCAGAGACTTGTTTGCGGATTGCATCTTCACTCTTTAGAAGCGTTGCTAGAGCAGAGATAATCGCCTTGAGTTCCTTTGATTCTGTTTCAAGTTCAAGCTTGCTCATCTTGGTCAAACGACGAAGTGGCATATCCAGAATGTATGTAGCTTGCTCATCATTAAGTTTGAAGTCTTTGATTAACTTATCTTTAGCTGCAGCAGCATCATCGCTTCCGCGAATAATTTTGATGACCTTATCGATATCAATAATCGCTTTAAGCAGACCATCAACGAGGGATAAACGATCTTCAGCCTTGGCTTTACGGAATTGTGAGCGGCGGCGAACTACTTCGATTCGGTGATCGATAAATACCTGTAGAAGTTCCTTAAGACCGAGTGTTTGTGGCTTGCCCTTGACGAGCGCCACGGCATTAATTGCAAAAGCATCTTCCATCGGAGTGAGCTTGTAGAGCTTTTCAAGAACATCTTCAGGTTCGAAGCCATTCTTAAGTTCGATAACGACATTTGTTCCGGTCTGACCATCCGTAAGGTCGATGATGTCTGAGATTCCCTGAATCTTCTTCGCCTTAGCCAAATCAGCGATGCGCTCGACAACTTTTTCTGGACCGATGTTAAATGGGAGTTCCTTAATAACAATTCCCATTTTGCGCGAAGTAACTTTTGAAATTTCAGTAGTTGCGCGAACTTTGAATGAGCCTTTACCGGTGGCATAAGCCTCACGTACGCCTTCGAGCCCAACAATTTCTCCACCTGTAGGAAAATCAGGTGCTGGAATATGTTTCATCAACTGGTTAAGAGTTGCTTTCGGGTTATCGATAAGGAATTTAGTTGCGGCAATAACTTCACCAAGATTATGTGGGGCCATATTTGTAGCCATACCTACTGCAATTCCTGAACCACCGTTTACGAGAAGGTTTGGAAATGCAGCAGGCAGTACAAGCGGTTCTGAAAGTTGACCGTCATAGTTCGGACCGAAGTCGACAGTGTTTTCATCAGCTTCAGCAACCATCGCCATAGCAGTGGGCGCAAGACGTGCTTCGGTATAACGCATTGCTGCAGGACCAGCATCGAGTGAACCAAAGTTTCCGTGACCATCGATCAATGGAAGTTGCATTGAAAAAGATTGCGCCATACGAACAAGTGCGTCATAAATTGCTGAGTCACCGTGTGGGTGCAACTTACCCATTACTTCACCGACAACTCGCGCGCTCTTTACATGCCCACGTTCTGGGCGAAGACCCATATCGGCCATCTGATGCAAGATGCGGCGGTGTACGGGCTTTAAACCATCACGTGCATCTGGAAGCGCACGTGAATAAATTACTGAGTACGCGTATTCAAGAAATGATTCGGACATTTCTGAAGAGACATCAATATCAACAATCTTTCCTGGAAATTCACCAGGCTTTGGTCCTACGACCTTTGCTGATTTCTTAGGTGCTGCTGTCTTCTTCGTTGCCATGGCGCGTATTCTGCCAAGTCATTACGTTAAATCTTGGTACCTACACGCGGTCTGGCGCCAATGATTGCTACACAGTGGGCTGCAATCTCAGTTCCGGCCATTAAAGAGCGAGTTAAATCACCATGAGCAGAGAATTGTGAAATGAAGCCAGCCGCAAATGAATCTCCAGCACCTGTGGTGTCAAGAACCTTTGCATGGTGGGCTGGAATAGATATTGAATCAGAACCACGAGTTCTTCCAATTGCACCGTGTGATCCGCGTTTGATGACAACTGTTTGGCACAAGAGAAGAAGTTCATCGAGAGCTTTTTCAAGGCTGCTTTCACCAGTTAAGTAAATGGCTTCTTCTTCATTGAGCAAAAGAATATCCATTGATGGAAGCCAGGATTTCACTTCGTTGATATCGACTTCCTTCATTGCTCCCACTGATGCAGGATCAAAATAAATTGCAATCTGTGCGGTCTTAATTTTGGAAATCATTTCAAGAATTCCAGCTCGAGAAAGTGGATCTAATGGGGAGTACCCAGAGATGTAAACAGCATCAAAACCATCTAGTTTTGGAAGATCACCAATATGTAATCCAGAATTTGCACCATTGTCAGGGAACATAGTTCTTTCACCAGTGGGATCAACAAGGACAACCACGACTCCAGATCGGCCTCCATCAACCATCAAATTTTCATGGCGTACACCGAGTGCATCAAACTCACTGATCAGCGCAGCCCCCGCAGCATCATCGCCAACATGTCCCACGATTGTTGCTTCCGTATTGGTGCGCGTCAGCCATGAAGCAACATTGGCTGCTGCGCCACCACCGTGGGTTGAGATTTCAGATGCTGTATCACTTCCGTAGTTAATCTCAGAAGGTAGTACCGCAATTTTGGTGACAACATCGAGCATTACATCGCCGATGCATAGGACTCGAGTTGTCATTCGTAATTACTTCTTATGTGAAGCTACTGCGATATCCGCAGCCAGTGCTGAATTCGATTTAATGATGTCGATATTGACTTTCAGCGATTCACCTTCGGATGCAGTATGGAAGTGCTCAAGTAAGAATGGTGTGACAGCTTTTCCGATTATTCCGTTCTTAGCTGCACCTTCAAGACCGCTCTTTAAGATTGCATCGTGGCGCTTTCGATCCATCTCCTTGGCGACAGGATTAGCAACTATCAATGCATGTGCATTTGTTCCGAGTGCAGAACGCGCGGCAATGATTGATGCGATTTCAGTTGCACTATTAACTTGATGTTCAAGAGTGAATCCAGAATCTGTCAGATAG
>WLCS01000090.1 GCA_009705185.1 Actinomycetota bacterium | reverse complement strand
GCATTGGCGTTGCAGTCAGAAGAAGCAGCTGAAGCATTTATGAATTTCATGTCCAAACGAAACAAAAACTAAGGGAGTCCGCACATGTCATTAGCTGGCAAGAGAATTTTCATTACAGGTGGATCCCGCGGAATCGGACTTTCTATTGCTCTTCGAGCAGCCGCTGATGGGGCATCAATTGCAATCGCAGCAAAAACATCTGATCCCAATCCAAAACTTCCGGGAACGATTCACTCGGCGGCCGAAGAAATAAGAGCGGCTGGCGGTACTGCTCTACCTATTCAATGCGATTTACGAGATGAATCTCAAATTGCAGATGCTGTCGCTCTGGCAGCTAAAGAGTTCGGCGGCATCGATATTCTTATCAATAATGCCAGCGCAATTAATTTAACCCGAACAGAGGAAACTCCAGCAAAACGTTTTGACCTCATGTTCGATGTCAATGTGCGAGGTACTTTCCTTACTTCACAAGCTGCAATTCCTCATTTACGTGAATCAGCAGAAGCAGGGCGCAATCCTCATATTTTGACGCTTTCACCACCGCTATCCATGAAGCCAAAGTGGTTTAAGAATCATGTTGCTTACACAATGGCTAAGTACGGAATGAGCATGTGCGTTCTTGGAATGTCAGAAGAATTCAAGCGAGATGGAATTGCTGTCAACGCGTTATGGCCAAGAACTGCAATTGATACGGCCGCGCTTCAAATGATTCCAGGCGTGGATACCGCAGCTTGCCGCAAACCAGAAATTCTTTCAGATACTGCCTACATCATTCTCAATCGTAATTCGAAAGAGTGCACTGGTAATTTCTTCGTTGACGACGAAGTCCTCGCCTCTGAAGGAATTACAGATCTTGAAAAATACTCTGTTGTTCCTGGCACAAAAGATTTCTTGCTCGACTTCTTCCTAGATTAAAGTCGACCAGCTTGATGTAAAGCTCCAAGAAATTCCTTGAGTTCCTGAGTCTGAGGTGCGTTAAATATTTTTTCAGGTGTACCTGACTCGTGTACTCGACCTTTATGTAAAAATACAATGTTATCCGCAATCTTCTTTGCAAATCCCATCTCGTGGGTTGCGATCACCATCGTCATGCCTTCGTTCTTTAACTCCGAAATGAGTGTCAAAACCTCTGCAATAAGAACTGGATCAAGAGCACTTGTTACTTCATCAAGTAAGAGCAGCATTGGATTTGTTGCGACAGCTCTGATGATTGCGACTCTTTGTTGTTGTCCTCCACTGAGAAGATTTGGATACTCATCGGCTTTCTCTGCCAGTCCAAAACGCGTCAGTAAAGTTCGAGCCAGAAGGTCTGCTTCATCTTTAGATTTACCGTGGACTAGTCGAGGAGCCAAAGTAATATTTTGAACTACGCTCAAGTGTGGAAAGAGATTAAATGCTTGGAAGACAGAGCCGATTTTTCCACGCACTGAATCAAGATCGATACCGTAAGCGCTTATATCTTGACTATCAAGGAGAATCTGGCCGTCGTTGAGCTCCTCGAGAAGATTCATACAACGCATTAACGTGGATTTCCCCGAACCACTTGCACCGATAATTACGGTTGCAGATTGAGCGGGGAATTCGATTGACACATTATCCAGAACTAAATTAGCACCGAAGGATTTACGCAGTTCCTTCACTTCAAAAAGATTGCTCATAACTACCACTGTCCCTGAGCACGTTGTTTTGCATCTTGGCGCCGCGTGAGCCAGTCAGTGAATCTGGTGAGTGGAATGGTCAGCAACACAAAGAGTGCACCTGCAACTAAATATGGCGTGAAATTAAAAGATTGCGCGGTTTGGATTCCGGCAGCGCGAATTGCATCAACTGCGCCAAGAACTGAAATCAATCCTGAATCTTTTTGAAGCGAAACAAAATCATTCAATAGTGGGGGAGTTACATTTCGAAATGCTTGTGGCAACACAACATGTTCAAGTGTTTGACCTTGTGATAGGCCAAGTGCGCGTGCAGCTTGTCTTTGGGTTGGATTCACACCTTCTATTCCCGCACGGATTACCTCTGCAACGTACGCCGAATATGTAAGAACGAGAGCGACCGTTCCCAGTACCACTGCTGAATTTGGTATCCAGTTAATTCGGAGTCCGGGGATACCAAGGCCTACTAGTAGAAGGACAAGTAGTAGTGGAAGTCCTCTAAATAGATCTGTGTATATAGTTGCAATCAACCTTACGGGATATAGAACTGGTGAAGTTGTTGTTCTAGCAATCGCAATCAGCAAGCCAATAAGTAATACAAAGAATTCAGCGATAATCAATACCCGTAAATTCAGGAGGAGCCCGTGAAATACGGATGGAAGAGCAAGTTTCGCGTAGTGCCAATTAAAGAAAGATTCCTTAACTTTTTCATAACCTTGAGCACCGGTGACAACAATCGTGACAAGTAACCCGGCAGCAAAAGTGCTTGCGAGTGCAATCAGTGTGGAACGACGAGAGGCCCGACGCTTGGCAGCTTCTCGTTGCAGTTGCAACGAAGATGGCTGATAAGTCATCGGACCTCTCGCTTTCGCAATTTATTGTCTGTTACTTAAGAACAGGTGCGCCGACAGTGCTTGCGAGCCACTCGTCTGCGATTTTTGCAAGGGTTCCATTGGCACGAAGGGCATCAACTGCTGCAGTGACATCCTTTGTGAGTTTGCTTCCCTTTGAAAGGACGAGACCGAATTGTTCTCCGCCAGCTTGAGCAGGGAATTGACCAACGATGAGGCCATCTTTCAGATCCACTGCAGTGATGTAGAACGCTGTTGGAAGATCTACAACAAGTCCATCAATTTGCCCGTTTGAGAGAGCTTGCTTTGCTACATCGTTTGTATCAAAAACTGATGGTGATTGAGTTGGCTTGATGACATCAGTAATGGTTGCGTAAGAAGTAGTTCCTACCTGAGCTCCAAGCTTTGCACCCTTAAGGTCTGCAATGCTCTTGGCTCCAGCAATCTTTGAACCTTTGACGGTGATAACTGTCTGAGAAACATCGTAATAACCAGAAGAGAAATCAACAGCTTTCTTTCGTTCGTCAGTAATTGATACCTGATTGATATCGAAGTCGAAGCTCTTGCAGCCAGGCTGAATCACCTTATTGAAAGGCACCTTTACCCATTCAACCTTGTCATTTGAATATCCAAGTTCTTTAGCAACTGCGTATGCAACTGCAGCTTCATAGCCTTTTCCATTTGATGGTGTGTTGTTATCAAACCAAGGACCATATGCAGGGTCATCAGTTCCGATAGTGAGTACACCTTCCTTGATTTGGCCGCAGCCAGAGTTGTTCTTTGCATTGATTACTGGAATTGCAATTGCGACTACAGCAACGAGAGCTACTAGAGCGATTTTGATTTTTGAATTAAACATTCCACGCCTTTCTTATGCGCTTGCCTTAGAACTTACTAAGGCCTGGTCTTCATCCGGAAGGCACCCCACCGCCTTGGAGGGTTGCCGATCAAATAGCCGGTGCTTTATTTGATACTCGTGACCGGGCCGAACACTATCAATAGACATGCATTTAATAAAAACCACGTAACCTTTACCGCTATGAACCTAGAACTCAACGGGACAAACGTAATTCACGAGAGTGAACGTGCAGGTAAAGCGTCTTCCCTTTTCTGGCCATGGTGTGGTGCAAACGTTTCGCTTTTAGCGCTTTCATACGGATCATTCTTCTTAGGTTTCGGAATTTCCTTTTGGCAGGCCACCATTGCAGCCATTCTTGGAACCGTTCTTTCATTTCTACTTGTCGGCGTGAGTTCACTGGCAGGAAAGAAATCGAATGCACCAACTATGGTTCTTTCGCGTGCGACTTTTGGCGTTAAAGGAAATCTCATTCCAGGTGCGCTTTCGTATCTCATTTTTGTGGGATGGGAAACAGTTCTAGTCTCACTTGCAACTCTTGCCACCGGAACAGTCTTTGTCAGAGTGGGCCATCTAGAACACAACACTGCGATGATTTTTGGTTTTGTTATCGCAGTGGCACTGACCGTTTCAGCAGGAGTCTTAGGTTTTGACGTCATCATGAAGCTCCAGAAATACCTGACATCGATCACAATCCTGATGACGATTGTTTACATTATTTTGACTGTAGACGAAGTTAATTGGAGCGCCATCACTTCGATGAAATCTGGCAACGTGCAAGGATTTGTTGGAGCGCTCATTTTTGGAGCCACTGGCATCGGATTGGGATGGGTTAACTCGGCTGCCGATTATTCTCGCTATCTACCGAGGGCTGTTTCAAGTTCCAGTGTTATTGGTTGGACTGTATTTGGTGCATCTATCGTTCCAATAGTTCTTGTAATTTTTGGAGCGGCACTTTCGGGAAGTAGCGAAGAGTTAGCTGGCGCTATAGCAACCGATCCCATTGGAGCACTGACAACAATTCTTCCGACGTGGTACCTCGTGATTTTTGCATTGGTAGCAATTTTGGGTCTTGTTGGCGGGGCAATTCTGGATTTGTATTCATCAGGTCTTACTTTGATTTCGTTAGGTCTGCCTGTAAAGCGACACATTGCAGCATCATTTGACGCAATTTTGATGTTGATTGGAACCATCTATTTTGTCTGGATCGCAGATGATTTCTTCTTCCCTTTTCAGGGTTTCCTCATCACTTTAGGAGTCCCAAT
Source organism: Actinomycetota bacterium (assembly GCA_009705185.1). GTDB lineage: Bacteria > Actinomycetota > Actinomycetes > Nanopelagicales > Nanopelagicaceae > Planktophila. Next base: position 198 of record WLCS01000090.1, on the reverse strand, counting down.
TGCAGCATGGTCGGCAATATTTGTTGCTGATGTATTGCTGCGAAAGAGTTACAGCGAGAAAGATTTGTACAGAATTGATGGTAGATATGGAGCTTGGAATCCAACCTCTATTCTGATTTTGATTGTAGGAACATTGGTTGGTTGGGGATTTGTCACAAATAGTTTTGCTTCTTGGCTTTCATGGCAAGGATATTTCTT
>WLCS01000009.1 GCA_009705185.1 Actinomycetota bacterium | reverse complement strand
GTTGTAAATCCCACTACTTCGCCATTAAGGGTGGCTATTGCGCATTTCATGTTGAACTCTGGATCCATAATGCGATTCCATGTTCTGTTTGTTTGTTCTGGAGTCAAAACAGTTTTATAAAAGTCTAAATACCCTTGCCATAGAACTAACCAGCGGGCTTTATCGCCGGCAAGGGCTGGACGAATTTCTAAGGACATTAGAGTGAGAAAGAAGGATATTCATCCGTAACGAGAATAACTGCATAGCCATAAACTCGGTTCCAGAACTTTACGGTTCCGAGAACGAAATCAAGAGCCCAGGCTGGATAAGTTCCCGTAGACCAGGTGATGATCCAAGCGATAAATGTATAGATAAGTGCGACGAAAGAATAAATCATTCCGACAATTACTAATGGGATCGCGAGGAACCACTTAACAAGTGGAAGTCCGCGATTGAGTTTGCGACCACCATCTACGTCAGGAAGTAACACTGCAAAGTTTGGATTTCGCTCGATGGATGGATATTCATCAGTAAGCAGAAGTGAGTACACAACAATTCGCGTCTGTAGTTCCATGAGTGAGTGATTAAAGCTCAGGGCATAACTTGGGTATACGCCACGGAACAAAATAGCAAGAACAAGGGGTACCACGATGAGGCCGGTAGCCCATGCATCACCAAATCCCTGAGTGAAACTCCAAAGAAAGACTGATACAGGAAATACCAAGATTCCTCTCCAGAAAACTGTCTTCTTATCGCGGTTCTCGAGTTGGACTTGGACGATGGTTTCTACTTGATTGCTCATGTGGCAATTCTATGCGAGACAGATACCCTTTACCCCATGAGCGCGCGCGAATATGCAGTTATTACTGGAGCAAGTAGTGGAATCGGAGCAGCAACTGCACAGTTGTTAGCAAAGAATGGATATCACGTAATCGCAGCAGCGCGACGTACGGATAAATTAGAAGCACTTGCCGCAAGTGATCCACATATTGAAGCTGTCGAGTTAGATGTCACCGATCAAAGCAGTGTTGACTCGCTTGTGGCCCGTTTAGGCAATGCGAAAGTCTCAGTCTTAGTTCACAGCGCGGGCGGCGCATTCGATGCTGATTCAGTAATGGATTCGGATCCAGAGATTTGGCAGAAAACTTTTGATATAAACGTAGTAGGTGCAGTGCGCATGGTGAAAGCAATCACCCCACTCTTTAGAGAACACCGAAAAGGACATATTGTTCTTATTACATCGACAGCGGCTCACCGCACATATGAAAATGGTGGAAGTTACGCGGCTGCAAAATTTGCCGAAGCATCATTGGTTGATACTTTACGTTTAGAGCTCAACGGAGAGCCAATTCGAATTACAGAAATTGCTCCCGGAATTGTTAAGACTGAAGAATTTGCAAAGATTAGATATAAAGGCAATCTAGATGCCGCAGCAAAGATTTATGAAGGAATCGAAAAGCCGCTCGTTGCCGAAGATGTTGCCGAAGCGATTCGCTGGGTTGTGATGCTTCCAGACCATTTCAACGTTGACTCAATGATGATTAAGCCTTTGGCTCAAGCTGTTTCACACAAGGTGTACCGCAAGCCAATTCGCTAATAGTTATTAGTTAATTACCACTCGGTACTGCGCGAGAGTGGAATCTGTTGCGTAAGCAATTCGAACTCCTGCTTTTCGAGACGCGCTTAGTCCATCAACAATTTGTTCAGTCAAAATTTCCCCCGGTGCAACTACTGCTACTCCAGGTGGATACGGCGCAATTAAGTCTGCCGAAATTCTTCCAATGGCATCGCGTGCATTTACCATCTCAGTTTTAGCGAAGTAGGCATCACGCATTGATATTCCGCGTTGGGGAATGACTGACCAACTCAGTGCGGTTGCACTTTCGCGTCGTTGTTCCTGGCGTTTTTTTAGAATCGGAATCAGGGCATCCGCAAGTCGATCGAAATCTTCAGTCGAATCTGCAATTGTTCCAAGGAACACGATTGTGTCTCGATCTGCCATCTCCACACGAATTCCTGCCGCTTGTAAATCTTCTTCAATCTCAATTCCTGATGCACCTAATTGCTGAACGCGAAGCACAATCTTGGATGGATCAAAACGTCCTTGCGGAAAGTCGGCGGCATAAAGAAATATTGGAAGAGGAAATTCTGCTTGCACACTCTCTTTGAATCGGTGAATATTGTTTAACAGCTGGCCAATAAGTTCTTCACCGCGAGTTTCTAGAAGTGCGCGAACGCCATCGATAGAGGCAAGCGGTGCACCTGCAGGTGAAGTTGTATGAGTTGTTTCAAAACTTTGCTCAAGACGTTCAGCGCTCAGGAATTCGGTACGAGCAAGCAACAGAGCTGATGCGCTGTAACCCGGTAGTGCTTTATGTGTACTAGTAATAAGTGCATCAGCACCTAATTGAAAAGCATGTTGAGGCAGTTGTGGATTGAAACCAAAATGGCCACCCCATGCAGCATCAAGAATGACTGGAACTTTTTGCTTATGCGATGCAGAAATGAGAGCAGGTAAATCTGAAATCGTTCCGAGATAACCTGGCTCTGTCAGCAATACCGCAATCGGTTGTTGTGCCAGTGCAGATGAAAGTTCGGTTAAAGGAATACCAATCGGCACTCCAGTTTTTTCATCAATCTCTGGTGTCATCCAAATCGGTTCTAGGCCCGCAAGAACGAGCGCACTTAATACTGAACGATGTGCGGTGCGCGATACTGCAACTTTGTCACCAGGTTTTCCGAGAGCAAAAATAATTGCTTGATTCGCATGAGTGGAACCACCTGTAGAAAATCGCGCATAGTCTGCGCCCCATAGTTTTGCAGCTAGTGATTCAGCCTTTTTTAAGGTTTGGTTCGTTAACTTAATTTCATCGAGACCGCCATAGAGAGGAATATCTGAATCCACGACAGCGCCCAGTGCTTGATCTAAACGACTTGTTTTCTGCTTATGCCCAGGAATCGTAAAAGGCGTTCTCGAGCGTTCGAAGTAAGCGAGATAGGCATCCAGAAGTGGTGCTGAATCTCTAAGTCCGCTCATGTGGCAAGCCTAACTTGTTACACCAGATGGTTGGGCTCGCAGCTAGATTTCCTAGCCGTAGAATTACGGCATGACTTCTAAGGACCCACTCCCGCAATCACGCCACTTGGCTACTGAAATTCCAGGGCCAGCATCTACTGCAGCAATGCAGCGACGTAAAGAGGCTGTTTCTGGTGGGCTTGGAACTGCGATGCCAGTAATTGTTAATCGCGCGCAAGGTGCCATCATCGAAGATATCGATGGAAATCGAATCATCGATCTTGGTGCAGGTATTGGTGTTGTGACTGTCGGAAACTCAGCTCCTCGCGTCGTGAAAGCCGTACAAGAAGCAGTTGCAACATTTACACATACAAACTTCACCACTGTTCCATACATGGGATATATCGAAGTGTGCGAAGCTCTCAATAAATTAACTCCTGGAACTTTTAAGAAGAAATCAATTCTTCAAAACTCTGGTGCAGAGGCTGTCGAGAACGCAATTAAAATTGCACGCCACTACACAAAGCGTCCTGCAGTAGTTGTTTTCGAGCACGCTTATCACGGTCGCACGAATTTAACGATGGCACTGACTGCTAAAAATGTTCCATATAAAGAAGGTTTCGGTCCATTTGCAAGCGAGATTTACCGTATGCCAATGCCTTATTCATACCGTTGGCTAGGAAATCCAGAGACAATCGCTGAAGATGCTCTAGAAATGGTGATTCATAAGATTGAGAAAGAAATTGGCGCACACAATGTTGCAGCAATTTTGATTGAGCCCGTTATTGGTGAAGGTGGTTTTATTGTGCCACCAGTTGGATTTATGCCTGGACTACAAAAGTTTGCGACTGAGAACAAGATCGTCTTTATTGCTGATGAAGTTCAGTCAGGTTTTGCTCGCACAGGAAAAATGTTTGCTGTAGAGCACGAAAATATGGAACCAGACATGATTATTTCAGCGAAAGGAATTGCAGGCGGACTTCCACTTGCTGCAGTCACTGCGCGCGCAGAAATTATGGATTCTTCTCATGTTGGAGGTCTCGGCGGAACTTACGGCGGAAATCCAATTGCTTGCGCAGCAGCACTAGCTGTTATTGAAACTATTCAAGAAGATAAACTCGTCGAGCGTGCTGAAGCGATAGGCAAGATTCTTTTCGAAACACTGAACGCCCTTAAAGCTAAGTACCCAATCATTGGCGAAGTTCGTGGTCGCGGTGCAATGGTTGCAATCGAATTAGTGCATGCAGGTTCGAAGGATCCAAATCCTGAGGCAATGGCAAAGGTAATTAAGTATTGCCAGAGCAAGGGCGTACTCATTCTTACTGCCGGAACATATGGAAACGTTATTCGCTTCTTGCCACCAGTAGTGATTTCAGATGAACTTCTCAAGGATGCACTAGGCGTTCTTGCTGAAGGTTTCGCAACTCTATAAGGGTAAATCACCGAACTTTCTCACCCCTAGATGGGTGATTTCGCCTTCCCAAGACGGACGAGAGGCATCACCCTTACCTCATGGCCACAAAGAGCGCGGGTGAGACGATCCCCACGTTTGATATCACATCGGGTATCACCCTTTCGCGTTCGCTAGTTCCGACCTTGGCCCCGAATTACATATCTCGGAAACGACTATTCCCACTCCTTACACATCCAGCGCCAAGTACAACTGTTGTCATTGCACCAGCCGGATATGGGAAGACATCACTCGTTGCTGAGTGGGCTAAGCAGAGTAAAGATCCAATTATCTGGATGACTATCACCGAAAGTGATTCAGTCGTTGAAATGATTGCGCTCTTAATTCAAGCCACACGAAATATCCTTCCAGGATTTGCCCCGTGGTTTGAGAGAGATCAGATGATTCGCCCCACTGAAGCGGTTCGGCGATGGGGGAATGAACTTCTTGAAACCGGAGAGAACTACATCTTTGTTATTGATAATTTAAGAAGCCATTCATCAAGTGATGTTGAGATTGCAACAAAACTAGTAGAACAATTCCCTGCAAATGTCAGCTTCGTAGCTATTCGCCGCGATCCTTTGGAAAGCGCGTTTCAATCTTTTCTTGCACGTGGCCCCTTACACATTATCGGACTAAATGAGATTAAGTTCAGTGAAGAAGAAGTGAGAGTTTTAGCAGAGTCACAAGGGATCAATTTTTCAGATGAAAAGATAACTCAATCACTGTTAGGCGCTATGGGATGGCCAGCAGCTGTGGCGATTCTAGTTCGTCATATTCAGAAATCTAATTCTCCAGTTGATTTTGCAAAATTGCTCTCAAAGCAGACCGAGCCGTTACGTGCGCTCGCTCTCACAATTCTCAATGCGACAGATTGCGAAGTTAAGAAAGCAGTCATGAAGCTATCTGTAATTCAAGAATTTAACCATGAAGTTGCGCAGATTATTTTGGGAGATGAGTACAACTCTGATGTGATAAACGAGATTGCACTGGAAGGTAATTTCTTCGGACATACTAGTGATCCGGAGCAGACTTACGCATTCACACTGTTGATGAGAGAGATTTTCCAACTTGAGCTTCGCAAGGAACCACTGCTTAAGCAAGAAATTCACTTGCGACTCTGTAGGTATTACGAACACATGAATCAAGCAAATCTAGCTCTTGAGCATGCCTTCCTTGCGGGTGATTCCGAGAAGATCAAAGAGTTATTCCCGAATGCGGCTCGAATACTTCTTGCGCGCGGCCAAGGCAATGATTTAGTCCGCTGGGCAGTCTTTGCCGGCGACAATTCTCAGATGGGACTCTTACTAAGGGCCACAGTTGAGATTTCCGGCCACTTGGCATCTCTTGAGTATCGAACGGTTCTGGCCATGCATGATCAAATGATTCTTGATGCAAAGGGCTCAGTGATTGAAGGGTTTATTAATCAGATATCAGCCGGAACTAAAGCTTATATTGAGATTGCGCAGGGTAGGTTTGATGATTTCCAGAAATCCTTCCAAATCGCAATGAAGCCTGTAAGCGATCCGCTTATGCTCGGCATCGAAGAGCAAATCGGAATGCTACGCCTCGCAGCAATTTCTGCTTTTATACATGACGATACAGAGGCTGTCGAAGAGTTGTACAAGCAGAGTCTTAACAAGGCTACCGAAGCACAGATTGCAACAGGCCACGTTCTGCTGGCCCAAATAAAGGCAATGGCTCTTTTCCAAATAGGTGAATATCGAAAAGCCTTTGAGGCTGCCACGATTGCAACATCTAACGCCCAAAGGCAGGGTTTTGTAGGAGTCATGGGCCCACTTCCGTCAATGTATATTCAAGCAAGATGCCTTTTAGAATTTTCACGTACACAAGAAGCATTTGAAATCTTTGCTCAGATCAAGAACTTAGCAGAACAGTGGAAACAATGGATCTGGTATTTCTTGGCAGATGGTTACTTTGGTCGTGAACTAGTGATTAAAGGGCGTTCCAGTGAGGCTCTTGAAATCATAAGTGCTGAACGAAAAATGCTTGAGCATATCGATGGTGGAGAGAATCTTTCTACATTAATCGATCTGAGCGAAATTTTTATCCGTGAGTGGGTAAAAGACGATGAGAGATTAGCTATTCTTCTTAAGCGCGTGCCAGACCAGACATTCACGCGTCAGATCAAGTTAGCTCTCAACTTTAGATTAGGAAAGAAGAGCTTCTCGCAAGAGATTAAGGATTTACCAAGTCGTACTCCAAAAGAGAAGTTGTGGCGCTACCTTGCCGATGCAAGTGAAGTTCTCGATCAAGAGAAACTCGCAATCAAATCGATGAAGCAAGCTCTAGAAATCGGTGCTGCAATTGGCGCAAAAGAAACGTTCCTTCGCCAAGATGAGGAGATGGGAAACCTCATCATTAAAATTGCAGGCGAGAACCCAACGCTCTACCTTGAAGATTTGGCAAACGCTGTAACTACAAGAATTCGTGAGGACAGAGAGCATCAAGAGCAATCTAATTCCGCACTGACGAAGCGCGAGCTTGAGGTTCTGCGACACCTTGCAACAGAGAGACCAATTAGCGCGATTGCCGCCGCCCTACACATCTCTCAGAACACTATGAAGACCCATCTAAAGAATCTCTATCGCAAAATGGAAGTCGATGGCCGGGGAACAGCGGTAGCGAAAGCGAAATCTAAGTTCATTTTATAGGCGTGCGATACTTCTCTTATGGCTGACGAATTTGATGAAATCATCGCTGATATCGATGATGAACTCGATCTCACTTTATATGCCGATGCGACAGAGTTGGCTGAAGAAGTAACGGTTCAGATTCTTGCTGCCATTGAAAAAGGCTTAAAACTCAAGAGCACCTTTCATCTTGTTCTCACAGGGGGAACTCTTGGTGTTCAGATTTCAGAGGCGTTAGTCAATGAATTCAATGCAGATACAGATGCTTTTAGAGGACTACATATTTGGTGGAGCGACGAGCGTTTTGTTGAAGCAGATAGCGTTGAGCGCAATGCGTTTCCTTTTCACAAAACTGTCAAGAATAAGAATGTGGTTGTTCATGAAGTTTTAGCATCAGATGTTGCAAAAAATATCGAAGAAGCTGTGAGCGATTATGCACTTGCATTAGAAAATGTTGACATTGATTTGAATATTTTGGGACTTGGTCCCGATGGACATGTTGCATCTCTATTTCCATCTATGGCCGATGTGGATGACCCACGGTCTATTTATGCAATTACTGATTCGCCTAAACCACCGTCTTCTCGTGTTACATTTTCAATGAAACAGATCAACAGTGCATATGAAGTATGGATGGTTGCAGCAGGTGAAAGTAAAGCTGATGCTGTAACAAAAATTATCGAAGGGGACATTTCAATACCAGCGAGTTACGTTCGTGGAAATTCTCACACTCGCCTGATAGTTGATACAGAAGCCTTTTTTACTGAATAAATAAGGAAAATTCGGAAGTTACTGCGAAATTCCTATAGACTGAACTCCTCAACGTTGAGCGTTTTCAAGCGAATAGGCATCACAGATGACAACAACTAATTTTGGAATGGTCGGCCTTGGCCGTATGGGCGCAAATATTGTGCGTCGCCTGGCTCGTCACAACATCACATCGGCAGTCTTTGATGTGAGCCAAGATGCTGTTACATCACTCGCTTCAGAAGGCGCAATCGGCGCATCAGATATGGCAGATCTTGCTGCAAAACTTACAGCGCCCCGCACAGTCTGGATTATGGTTCCGGCTTCGGTCACAGATTCCACTATTGCTGCGATGGCAGAGCATCTTTCAGCTGGAGACACGATTATTGATGGTGGAAATAGTTATTATAAAAATGATTTGAAAAACGCAGAGCTGCTGAAAGCAAAAGGAATTAACTTTGTTGATGTCGGAACTTCTGGTGGCGTCTACGGTTTAGAACGCGGATATTCATTGATGATTGGTGGAGATAAGGCCGTTGTTGCTTCGCTAGACCCAATTTTCAAAGCGCTGTGCCCAGGAATTGAATCAGCAGAGCGCACACCTGGTCGCACAGGTGAACCTGCCCAAGCTGAATACGGATACTTGCATTGCGGCCCAGTTGGTTCTGGTCACTTTGTAAAGATGGTTCATAATGGAATTGAATACGGAATGATGGCAGCTTTCGCAGAAGGTCTTGCAATTTTCGAAGCAGCCGATGAAATGACTCCTGCATATGATTTAGATATTCCTGCAATTACTGAAGTTTGGCGCCGAGGAAGCGTTGTTGCATCATGGCTTCTTGATCTCACTGCCCAAGCACTCGTTGAATCATCGGAGCTCAAGGAGTACTCAACAGAGGTAAGTGACAGCGGAGAAGGTCGTTGGACTGTTCAAGCGGCAATCGAAGCGGGCATTCCTGCGCATGTATTGAGTGCATCTTTATATGCGCGTTTTGCTTCACGTAACAATGATGAATTTGCTAACCGAGTTCTTAGCGCGATGCGTTACAAATTTGGTGGGCACAATGAGAAGCCAGGGAACAAGGCTTAAGGATGAAAGCTGATGCATTAGTTCTATTTGGCGCGACCGGAGACTTGGCGAAGAAGAAACTTTTTCCAGCACTTTATGACCTTGAAGATTTAGGCGAACTAGATGTCCAGATCTTTGGTGTGGCGTCATCGAAGTGGACCCAAGAAGTATTTAAAGAGAATGTAGAAAGCGCAGTTCGTGCCCGCAAACCCGATGTAGATGAAGCAGCTCTTGGCAAGTTACTTGGCGAAATGCAGCTCATTGTTGGCGATTATGAAGATCCACAAACTTTTGTGGCACTAGCCGAGGCAATAAAAGACTTTAAATTGCCAGTTATTTATTTAGCTATCGCACCTGAATACTTCGCGCAAATTACTGAATCACTTGCGATGGTTGGTATTACCCGCCGCGCACGTGTAGTTGTTGAAAAACCATTTGGCCGCGATTTGGAAAGTGCTAAGTCACTCGATGCTGAACTTAAGAAATTGCTTCCCGAAGAGCAGATTTACCGTATCGATCACTACCTAGGTAAAGAAGCAGTTGAAGATCTCTTGGTATTCCGCTTTGCCAATACTCTCTTTGAGCCGGTTTGGAATCGAAATTACGTTTCTAACATTCAAATTACGATGGCTGAAAACTTTGGTATCGATGGTCGTGGAAAGTTCTACGACGGAGTCGGCGCTACTCGAGATGTTCTGCAGAATCACATCTTGCAGGTACTCACCATGCTTACGATGGAACCACCAATTGATATGGGTTCAGAAGCAATGCAGAACGAAAAGATTAAAGTTCTATCGGCAATCCGCGATATCAATAAGAACGATGTTGTTCGCGGGCAGTTTGATGGTTATTTAGATGAAAGTGGTGTTACCGAGAATTCCGATACTGAAACTTTCGTCGCAATGAAGCTGTTTATCGATAACTGGCGTTGGGCTGGAGTTCCTATCTACCTTCGTACAGGTAAGAAGATGCCAGAGACTGTTCTTGAAGTTATAGTTGAATTTAAGCAACCACCACGTGCGCTCTTTGGAAAGGCTGACTCCAACCAAGTCAGATTCCGACTCGGTGCGAAAGATGGCGTAGATCTTTCACTTCAGGCGAAGAAGCCAGGCACAAAACTCGTCACTGAAACCGTTGATCTCTCAGTGGAATTCGTTGCAGAGTTTGGCGATCGCCAAGGTCCATACGAGCGTTTGTTACGTGCAGCAATGTTGGGCGATCACTTCCGCTTTACTCGTATCGATGCTGTTTTACATTCATGGCAGATTCTTGAAGATTTATTGAAGAATCCAAATCCTGTTATCGCTTACGAAAGCGGTTCTTGGGGACCTGCAGAGGCAGAAGATCTTGTTCCTGGAGGATGGGCGCCAGTTGGCACTGAGGCGGATAAATTAAAAGGTTTGCACCAGTAATTTGAACTAGTCGCGAGACTGACCTGATTTGTGCTTGTAACGCCCCATGAAATCTTTCTTCATATCTTGGAAAGTGCCGTCTATTAACGCTTGTCGCATCTGATCTACTAACCGCACAATGAATCGTTCGTTATGAATGGTGGCAAGTGTTCCGGCAATCATCTCTTTGCCTCTAAATAAATGGCAGAGATATGCGCGTGTGTAATGCGTACATGTGTAGCAATCGCATTCATCGTCAATTGGATTGAAGTCACGGATATACGGCTGATTCGAAACGTTAAATCGGCCTTCCATTGTGTAGACCGCACTTGTCCTAGCAATTCTTGAAGCAAGCACACAGTCGAATGTATCGACCCCGTTTTCAACTCCAACGAAGAGATCTTCGGGTGCGCCGATACCGAGCAAGTGTTTAGGTTTCTCTTGAGGCAGCGTCGAATTTACCCATCCGACAATGGTGCCTAGTGAATCTTTATCCAGTGCTCCGCCAATTCCGAAACCATCAAATTCAATTCCTGAAGGACTCATGGTGCCAAGATCGAGTGCCGCTTTTTTACGTAAGTCCTCATACTGCGCGCCTTGAATGACGCCGAAAAGTGCTTGATATGGCTTGCCTACTCGTGAATCAGTTAAGCGTTTATGTTCATCTAAGCAACGAATTGCCCAGTTGAATGTGCGAGACATCGCGAGTTCTTGATACGGGCGAGTGTTGTGAAGCGTTGTGCATTCATCGAATGCGAACATAATGTCGGCGCCTAATTGATGCTGAATCTGCATGGAACTCTCTGCAGTAAATCGATGCATAGAACCATCTAGGTGACTTTTGAAAGTAACACCTTCGTCATCGACATGCGCCAGCCGTTCTTTATTTTTAGCAATCACTTGATCGGATCTGAAAGTTTGGGCATCCATCGCCAGTACTTTCTTAAAGCCAACGCCTAATGAGAGCACTTGGAATCCACCGCTATCGGTAAAAGTTGGCTTATTCCAATTCATAAATGAACCGAGGCCGCCAGCTTCATCTAAAACATCCGGACCTGGTTGTAAGTACAAGTGATACGCATTGGCCAAAAGTGCTTGCGCACCGAGATCTTCCATCGCTTCAGGCAGAACAGTTTTCACTGTGGCTTTAGTTCCGACCGGAATGAATGCCGGGGTATTGATAACACCGTGCGGGGTAGTAATTGTTCCTACTCGGGCTAACCCGGATTCGGCAGCATGGGAAATCTCGAAGGAGAATCCTTTACCTGAATCAGATTGGGCCATGTGCCAATTGTGGCAGAGATATAGACTGAGCAAATGCCTCAATTTAAACTCAAAGATGGACGCGAATTAGAGATTGCCGATAACGGAATCACATCTGAAAAAGCAATTGTCTTCCATCACGGCACACCAGGACATGTCTCTGCATGGAGCACCTGGTTAGAAGAGGCTGCAGCTCGCGGAATTCGCGCAATTTCTTATAGTCGCGCAGGTTACGGAACTAGTGATCGCCATTTTGGTCGATCAGTTCTGAGCAACAATTCTGATATCGCTTACTTACTTGAAGCAAAAAATATTTTGCAATTCGTTGCTATTGGTTGGTCAGGTGGCGGGCCGCACGCACTTGCAAATACAAGTGATCACCGAAATATTGGCGCAATAACTTTGGCTGGTGTCGGTGCATTTGGTGCCAGCGACTTAGATTTCCTTGAGGGCATGGGACCAGAAAATCACGACGAGTTTGGTGAAGCACTTAAAGGCGAAGCGGCCATCGAAGCATGGATGGAAATAAACGCACCAGCAATGAAGAACGTCACTGGAGAACAAGTGCGTGAAGCATTTGGTGGACTCATTGGGGATGCAGATAAAGCGGTCATCGATGGCGAATACGCAGATCAATTGGCATCGGTAATGCGCAGTTCCATGGCAGTAAGTTTCGATGGCTGGATTGATGACGATTTAGCATTTGTAAAACAGTGGGGATTTGATTTGGCTGCAATCACTAAGCCGGTGTACATCTGGCAAGGCGATGACGATTTCATGGTTCCACATGCACATTCAAAATGGTTGGCAGCCCATATCCCAGGGTCCGTTCTTAAATTTGTCCCAGGACATGGCCATATCTCTTTAGTCGAAAAGTATCGCTCCGAGATTTTGGATCAGGCGCAGGCACTCTTGCTTAAGTAGTCAGCGATTAAAAATTTGGCTTACTACCAAATACGAACGCGCTCCTGTTCGGCCAGCCATAGCTGATCTTTATCTGTTACCCCGAATGCGTCGTAGAACTCCTGGACATTGCGCACGATTTGATTGCAACGGAATTCATCAGGGGAGTGCGGATCAATTGCGATGCGGCGGCGAACTTCTTCAGGGCGGTTCTTATTACGCCACGAATGCGCGTATGACAAGAAGAATCTCTGATCACCTGTAAGACCATCAATCACGGGGCTCTCTGCGCCCTTCAGAGCTAATTTGTAGGCCTTATATGCAATCGCAAGGCCACCAAGATCTCCGATGTTTTCACCGAGTGTGAAGGCGCCATTGACGTGAATATCTGGCGTACTTTCGGGATAGAGGCCATCGAACTGATTAACCAATACCTTTGTAAGTGCTTCGAACTTTGCGCGATCTTCATCGGTCCACCAATCGACCATATTTCCATCGCCATCGTATTTTGATCCCTGATCATCAAAGCCATGGCCGATTTCGTGGCCAATAACTGCCCCAATACCCCCGTAATTGGCTGCGATATCAGCCTCTAGGTCAAAGAAAGGTGGCTGCAAAATAGCGGCTGGAAAGACGATCTCATTGGCCAGCGGGTTGTAATACGCGTTAACTGTCTGCGGAGTCATATGCCATTCATCGCGATCGACAGGGGCGCCGATTTTTGCAATCGCATAGGCATGGTCGAATTCTGCAATGCGCCAGAGATTTCCAATCAAATCATCTGCTGAAATTTGTAGCGTTGAATAATCGCGCCACTTATCTGGGTAGCCAATTTTCGGCGTGAACTTTGTTAGTTTCTCCAAAGCCTTCGCTTTCGTGGCTTCAGACATCCATGGCAAATCAATAATGCTCAGGCGATATGCCTCAAGAAGATAGTCGACCAAAACTTTCATCTCGGTCTTAGCTTTTTCAGGGAAGTACCTTTCGACATACACCTTTCCAATGGCCTCACCGAGTGCGCCTTGAGTGACGGAAACTCCGCGCTTCCAGCGGTCGCGAATTTGAGGAGTACCCGAAAGAGTCTTGGCGTAGAACTCGAAGTTTTGTTGCACGATATCGTCTGTCAAATATGCGGCGCTCGCCGATACGAGATTGAGTTTGAGCCAGGCAATCCAAGAATCTCGATTGGCATCAAAGTTTGCCAACATTGTGGATACGGATTCGAAGTATGACGGTTCGCAGACCACCACATATTCCAGCGCCTTCGCCGGCACCTTTGCATGCTCGGCCCAGAGGTCGAATAAGAAGTGTGGGGCAAGGGCTTCAAGCTCTGCGCGGCTGTGCTTGTTATATGTCAGAGTTGCATCGCGATCTTTTACTTGATCCCAATGGTGGGTCGCAATTTCAGTTTCAAGAGTCAGAATTCTTTTGGCTACATCTGCGCCATTTGCGATACCTACCAGTGCGCACATCTTTTCGACATGTTCTAAGAAGGCAGTTCGAATTTCTGCAAATTGTTCTTCGCGGTAGTAGGACTCATCCGGAAGTGAGAGCCCGCCCTGGCCCATGTAAACGATATTGGTATTTGAATCCATGGCATCGGGATAAATTGCTGCTCCGAAAATTCCACCGATTCCGCGCATCTCTAAACGGGCCATCACCGAAATGAAATCGTGCACATTCTTTATCTGATCAATCGAAGCTAGGTCATCAACAATCGGGGATATTCCGCGGGCCTTGATTGCATCCGTATCCATAAACGATTTATAGAGATCGCCAATTTTCTGAGCCTCCCCAGCGCCTTGCGAATTTTCAATAATGTCTCGAACTCGCGCCTCGGCTTCGTCATGGAGCTTGCGGAAAATCCCGTCACTTGAACGGTCGGCAGGCATTTCGTATTCAGTAATCCATTTGCCGTTGTAGTGGCGAAAGAGATCGTCCTGCGGACGTACCTTTGAATCAAGGGATGCGATATCAATTCCAGATTTAGCCAGGCTCATGAGGTCCATTTCTTGCGCGTGTAAAGTAGTTGAAAGTTCAACGTTTTCTGTTTCTACCGTACTATTGGGGTTATGACAGGGCAAAACGCTACAACACCTCGCTGGTTAAACCCTGCCGAAATGAAGGCTTGGCGCCGATACATCATCGCTAGTCGCCGCCTTTTGGAAGCCCTGGATTACGACTTAGAAGATCACGAACTTTCGATGGCGGATTACGAGGTCTTGGCCCAACTCAGCGACGCCCCTGACCGCAAGATGCGTATGAGTGAACTTGCCGATGTAGCGATGCTTTCCAGGTCTCGCCTTTCGCATCGAATTAAAGTGATGGAGAAGGCTGGCTGGGTAAAGCGCGAAGCATGTCCGATTGATAAGCGAGGCTACTTTGCAGTGATGACAGCTAAGGGGTGGAAGGCGATTGTCGCTGCGGCACCAGACCATGTTGAAAGTGTGCGCATGAGATTTCTTGATCACCTGAATAAGGAAGACCAGAAAGTTCTCTCTGAAATATTTGAACGAGTTACTGATTCCTTAAAAGAGAATCCACCTGTCGAATAGTTTTAAATAAAAAACCCCGCCAGTTGCCTGGCGGGGTTTTTTATAAGTAATGAATTACTTAGCTGCTGCCTTCTTACGACGGCGGCGCTTTGGAGCAGCTGCTGTTGCTGCTGCTGCCTTCTTCTTACGACGCTTTGGAGCAGCCTTCTTAGCTGCTGCCTTCTTACGACGCTTTGGAGCAGCCTTCTTAGCAGCTGCCTTCTTGCGACGCTT
>WLCS01000089.1 GCA_009705185.1 Actinomycetota bacterium | reverse complement strand
CACTGAAAATCGGAGATGCAATTGTTGCCGGTGGTTCATTTGGTCGCGTTCGTGCGATGCATGATGAAGATGGAAACAATGTCGAAGAGGCCGGTCCATCACGTCCAGTACAGGTACTCGGATTTACATCCGTACCAAATGCTGGCGACACATTCTTAGTGGCAGAAGATGACCGTACTTCACGTCAGATTGCTGAAAAGCGTCAGGCTGCTGAACGTAATGCTCAACTTGCTAAAGCTCGTAAGAAGGTTTCTCTTGAAGACTTCATGGAGCAGTCCAAGATTTCAACACTTAACCTCATTCTTAAGGGTGACGTTTCAGGTTCTGTTGAAGCGCTCGAAGATGCACTTATGCAACTCGACGTCGGAGCAGAAGTTGATCTACGTGTTATCCACCGTGGCGTAGGTGCAATTACAAAGAGCGATATCACTCTTGCATCAGCTTCAACTGCGGTGGTAATTGGCTTTAACGTTAAGCCAGAACCACAAACTGCAATCTTCGCCGATCAAGAAGGCGTTGAAGTTCGCTTCTACTCAGTTATCTATAACGCAATCGAAGAAATCGAACTTTCACTTAAGGGTCTCCTTAAGCCAGAGTACGAAGAGGTTGTTCTTGGTAACGCAGAAGTTCGCGATCTCTTCAAATCTTCAAAGGTTGGAACTATTGCCGGTTCTATCGTTTCCGATGGAATCATTCGCCGAAATGCAAAAGCGCGCGTATTGCGCGACGGAGCAGTTATTGCCGAAGAGGTCACAATCGAATCTCTCAAGCGATTCAAAGATGATGCAACCGAAGTTCGTGAGGGCTTTGAGTGCGGTATCGGCGTAGGTAAGGGAACCGATCTTCAAGTAGGAGACATCATTCAAGTCTTCGAGATGCGTGAGAAGAAGCGCGCATAAACCCAGAAATGGAAAAGTAAATTGGGAAATTCACACCGCAGCCACAAGGTTGCAGACCGCATCAAGGTAGTAGTGGCACAACTACTCGAGACGAAGATTAAAGATCCTCGTCTTGGTTTTGTCACTGTTACCGATGCGCGCGTTACTGGAGATCTTCAGAGCGCATCTATTTTCTACACCGTACTTGGTGGAGAAGATGAGAGATCTGCAACTGCTGCGGCGTTGGAATCTGCAAAAGGCGTTATTCGTAGCGCGGTAGGAAAAGATTTAGGAACTCGTATTACTCCATCTCTTGAATTCATTCTTGATGGACTTCCTGAATCAGCGCAAGCACTTGATACCCTTTTGGAACGCGTACATGCACTCGATGCAGAAGTAGCCAAAGCTCGCGAAAATGCCAAACCAGTTGTCGAAGATGCATATAAGCCTGCCCGCGTCGTAGAAGATAAATTCAACAACTAATGACAGATGGATTCCTGGTAGTAGATAAAGCCGGGGGAATGACTAGCCATGATGTTGTTGCAGTTGCCCGTAAAGCACTCGGTACACGCAAAGTTGGTCATGCAGGCACGTTAGATCCGATGGCAACGGGAATTCTTGTTCTGGGCTTTGGAAATGGAACCCGTCTCTTGCAGTACATCACCGACGGAGACAAGTCATATATTGCGACGATAATTTTGGGTGCATCCACGATTACCGATGATAAAGAGGGCGAAGTAATTACATCCACCGATGCATCTGCAGTCTCCGATGATGAAATAAATAGAGTTCTCGCAACGATGATCGGGACAATCGCACAGCGCCCATCTTCAGTCTCGGCTGTCAAAGTCGGGGGAGAGCGAGCATATGATCGCGTGCGCGCAGGAGAAAGCTTTGAACTCGCAGCCCGCGAAGTAACAATTACGCAATTAGATGTTGTGCAGATTCGCCATCGTGAGAAAACAACGGAAGTTGATATTGAAGTGACATGTTCTGCCGGAACATTTATCAGAGCGATTGCCCGCGACTTAGGTGCCGAGTTACGTGTTGGAGGACACCTCAGCGCACTTCGCAGAACACGCGTTGCCGGGTTTAACGAAAATGATGCGGTCTCATTTGAAAATCTCAAAGCTGGAAACTTTACCTCTTTGGATTTAGCAGCAGTTGCCCGTTCTACATTTGCAGTGCGCGAGCTCACTCTTGAGGAAGTTCAAGAACTCTCATTCGGAAGACCTCTGAGAGAAAATGGTCATACAGCAATTGCAGCCGCACTTTCTCCCGATAACAGATTGATCGCCTTGTTAAAAGATGAAGGCGATAAGGCAAAACCAATCGCAGTTTTTGCGGCAGCGAACTAGGTAAGGCAAGATTGACCTATGTCTGAGACTAACGTCGTTGTAATCGGCGTATTCGATGGTGTCCATAAAGGTCACCAGTCTCTTCTTAATAGAGCTAAAGAAATAGCTGACGGACGTCCTATTGTTGTTCTGACATTTGATCCGCATCCGACAACTGTCTTTGCGCCAGATAAAGCACCGACAATGCTCACAACTCTTGCGGACAGAGTAGAGCTTCTAAAGATTCATAACGCTGATCAAGTTGCGGTAATGAAATTCAATGAAAAATTTGCATCGATGTCACCAGAAGATTTTGTGGCAAATGTATTAGTAAACCAACTTCATGCCAGCACAGTCATTGTGGGAAAGAATTTCACATACGGCCATAAGGCAGCTGGAAATATTGAAACCCTCATCAAGGATGGCATCAAGCATAATTTCACTGTTGATGCTCAAGAGTTAAAGACAGATTCGCGGGTCATATCTTCTTCACGCATACGCGCATTAGTGATTGAAGGAAAAGTTGAAGAAGCACGGCAATTATTATCAAGACCGCACCGACTAGATGGTGTTGTCATTCATGGCGAAAAACGGGGTCGCGAAATTGGATATCCCACTGCAAATCTTGGAAACATAGAAGGCCAAACTATTCCGGCAGATGGCGTGTATGCAGGATGGCTTACAGTTGGTATTAATTTTTGGCCAGCTGCAATTTCAATTGGAACAAATCCAACATTCGAGGGCGTGCGAGGTCGACAAGTAGAGGCATACGCACTTGATCAGCAGGGTTTAGATCTCTACGACAAGAACGCATCAATTGAATTCGGTTGGTATCTACGTCCAACCCTAAAATTTGATGGCCTTGATGAGTTGTTAGTGCAGATGAAGAAAGATTGCGATAAAGCGCGCGAATTAACTGAGAAATAAGGGCATTTCAGGCTCAATTTCACTTATCCACAGCCCGCAGGTAAACTTCACCTCGTCCAACGAGAAAGTGATTTCCCGTGATTCAAACCGGGAAGCCTCTTGAACAGTACCTGCGTACTTAACATGAAAAGGAAATAAAGAAATGGCGTTAACACCAGAAGTAAAGAAAGAAATTATTGCGAAGTACGGATCATCAGCTACTGATACAGGAAGCCCTGAAGCTCAGGTCGCTTTATTGTCACGTCGAATCGATGACATCACTACACACCTCAAGACCAACCCACATGATCACCACAACCGTCGTGGTCTGTTGTTGCTCGTAGGTCAGCGTCGTCGTATTTTGCAGTACCTCGCAAAGACAGATATCAATCGTTATCGCGCAATTATCGAGAAGCTCGGTATTCGCCGCTAAATAAAAAGAATTACCCGCCGGGGGACTAATGGTCCTCGGTAGTGGTTTCCAGATGTTTCATCTGTGAACTTCGATCGAAGATTCATTTGTTCTCTCCTCGCGGGTGGTTAACGCTCCGCCTTGTGCGTGTGCACATTGGAGTTGAAACAAATCGCATAAAAGGAGGACCCATGGAGGGTCAAGACGTTAAATCAGCAGTAGCCGTTATCGATAACGGAAAGTTCGGAAAAAGAGAGATCAAGTTTGAAACTGGTCGTCTCGCAAAGCAAGCAGCAGGAGCTGCAGCTGTTTACTTAGATGATCAAACAATGATTTTCTCAGCAACAACAGCATCAAAAACACCTAAGGATCAATTCGACTTCTTCCCACTCACAGTGGATGTTGAAGAGAAGATGTATGCCATTGGCAAGATTCCTGGTTCATTCTTCCGTCGCGAAGGTCGTCCATCAGAAGAGGCAATTCTTACTTGCCGTTTGATCGACCGCCCATTGCGTCCATCATTTATCAAGGGACTTCGTAACGAAGTACAAATCGTTGTGACAGTAATGGCACTCGACCCAGATCATATGTATGACGTGATCGCAATCAACGCGGCTTCAATGTCAACACAGCTTGCTGGATTGCCATTCTCAGGTCCTATTGGTGGCGTGCGTGTTGCACTCATCGACGGACAATGGGTTGCATTTCCTAATCACTCACAAGTTGAGAACGCAGTATTCGATATGGTCGTTGCAGGTCGCGTAACAGCTGACGATGTTGCAATCATGATGGTTGAAGCAGAAGCGACAACTCGCACAATTGGTCTTATCGCTGAGGGTGCAAAAGCGCCAACAGAAGAGATCGTTGCGCAAGGACTCGATGCTGCAAAGCCATTTATTCGAATTCTCTGCGAAGCTCAGTCAAAGCTTGCAGCAGTTGCTGCAAAGCCAACAGCAGAGTTCCCAGTCTTCTTGGATTACCAAGATGATGTATTTGCAGCAGTTGAAAAGGCTGCAAAGGATGATCTTGCAAAGGCTCTTACAATCGTAGGAAAGCAAGAGCGCGAAACAAAGATTGATGAAATTTCTGCTTCGACTAAGGAATCTGTATCTGCAGCATTCGAAGGTCGCGAGAAGGAAGTTCCAGCAGCGTTTCGCTCACTGACAAAGAAGCTTGTACGTCAGCGCGTATTGCGTGACAAGATTCGTATCGATGGTCGCGGACTTCGCGACATTCGTGCACTCTCTGCAGAGGTTGAAGTTATTCCTCGCGTACACGGCTCAGCAATCTTTGAACGTGGAGAGACTCAGATTCTTGGAATCACAACTCT
>WLCS01000088.1 GCA_009705185.1 Actinomycetota bacterium | reverse complement strand
TTTGGATTCCAACGACGAGTCTGGTGTCCGAAGTGGACTCCGCTGTCGAGGAGTTCGCGCATTGTTACTACTGCCATGACGGCACGCTCCTTCTTAGGTTTTTGTGCACAGCACAAGAACCTGCTCGGTTAATGTCTTAACAATTTGCTAAGACCGTCGCACCTACAACGCCGACTAACTGTTAAAAGTTAGACCGAAGTGGCTTGTATTCCCTGCGAGGCAGTTCATACATAGATGCTGAGATGTCATCAATCTCGCGATTGATGCAGGGCAAATCTTACCTGCCAAAAAGGGGTGCAAATGACGCGGGCTAAGCGCGAGGATGAGCCTGTTTAAAGGCTTTCTGCAATCTCTCAGTAGATACATGGGTATAAATCTGGGTCGTAGCCAGCGATGCATGGCCCAATATTTCTTGGACGGTGCGCAGATCCGCACCACCTTCTAGAAGATGTGTTGCAGCTGAATGTCGCAGTGCGTGCGGCCCCATTCTCTCTACACCTTCCAGTGCAGAAAGTGCTTCGTAGACAATCGTGCGCACTGTGCGTTGATCTATTCGCTTTCCGCGAGCACCTACAAAGACTGCACTTTCAGATGCACTCTTTGCGATTTCACCACGGCCATTTTTTATCCAATCGCTCAGAGCTTTCATTGCAGGATTACCCAAGGGAATTGTGCGCTCTTTATTACCTTTTCCTAATACACGAATTGTGTTGCGGTGATAATCAATGTCGTCTAAATCCAGTCCGCAGAGTTCGGAAACGCGCGCACCAGATGCGTAGAGAACTTCAAGGATTGCGCAATCTCTTTTAGATAACGGAGTCTCTTCTTCGGCAACACGAGTGGCAAGAGAATCCATTGCCGTAGTTGCATCGGAAACACTCAACACTTCTGGCAGAGTTCTGTGGCCTTTAGGCGTTGCAAGTGTTGCCCCAACATCTTTAGCTAAATATCCCTTTTTCGTGGCCCACTTTGTAAAGAGACGAATTGACACTGCGCGCCTAGAAAGCGTTGTGCGCGCTCCACCTTTTACTTGCTGAGTGGCTAGCCACGAACGAATATGAGCAATCGTGATTGCAGATACTTCATCAATTTTCTGTAGTTCAAGGTTGTCAAAGAAACTCGCGAGATCACCTAAATACGCTCGCGTTGTGTGTTCTGAGAGCGAGCGTTCTTGAGTCAGATAGTGAGTGTATTCACTCGTTACTTTCTCAAAGGTTGGCATACGTCAAAGAATATATGCCAGAAGCTTTTTTACTCGGGTTTGCGACCTTGGCGCAACAAACCAAATGTGAGCGCATCTTCTAACGCCATTGCAGAAGCAGCAATGACGTTTTCGTGAACACCAACAGTGTTCCACTCGCCTTTTCCATCAGATGTCTCAACAAGCACGCGAGTGACCGCACCTGTACCAAGACGTCCTTCAAGAATGCGTACTTTGTAGTCAGTGAGTTCAAGTGCAGCAAGTTCTGGATAGAGCTGGTTAAGGCCATCGCGCAATGCGTTATCGAATGCATTGACAGGACCATTTCCAGAACCCGAACATGTGATTTCTTTGCCTTGGGCTGTCACTGTGACTTCAGCCTTTGTAATAATTGAATTATTGGTGGCGCGTTCAGTAGTAGTGAGCCAATGATCAATGGTGAAAAATGATGGACGCTTTCCTGTTGCTTCTTCGCGCAGCAAGAGTTCGAATGAAGCATCAGCAGCTTCGAATGTGAATCCACGAGATTCCATCTCTTTTACTTTTTCTACAACACGACCAATGAGTTCGCGGTCTCCCCCAAGGTCAACGCCAAGCTCCATTGACTTCAATTCGATAGATGCACGACCGGCCATATCAGAAACCAACATGCGCATATCGTTTCCGACAGATGCTGGGTCTTCATGTTGGTACAAATTGGGATCCACTTTGATAGCAGATGCATGAAGACCGGCTTTGTGTGCAAAGGCAGAAACACCTGTGTATGGCTGACGTGGTGATGGAGAAATATTTGTTACTTCAGCAACTGCATGTGAAATTCTAAAAGATTCACGGAGTGCATTCTGTGGCAGAACTTCTTTCTTCTTCTTGAGTTCCAAATTCGCGATGATAGTGACAAGGTCAGCATTACCCGTGCGTTCGCCGTATCCATTAAGTGTTCCTTGAACATGTGTTGCACCCGCTGCAACTGCAGCCATTGAGTTAGCCACTGCGCAGCCAGTGTCGTTATGGCAATGAATTCCAAGTCGTGCAGATGATGCTCCAAGAATGTCATGTACTACATCCGCAATTTCATCCGGAAGCATTCCTCCGTTTGTATCGCAGAGCGCAATGACGTCAGCGCCTGCTTCTGCGGCAACGCGAATGACCTCAAGAGCGTATGCGCGATTGGCGCGATATCCATCAAAGAAATGTTCAGCATCAAGAAAAACTCTCTGGCCTTCTTGGCGCAAGTGAGTTACTGAATCACGAATCATTTCAAGGTTTTCATCAAGAGTTGTTTTGAGAGCAAGATCTACATGTCGATCATAAGATTTTGCAACAAGCGTTACTGCAGGAGCACCTGAATCTCGAAGTGCACCTAGAAGAACATCATCTGCCGCTTTCACATTCGGACGTCTCGTTGCACCAAAAGCAACGAATGTTGCATTCTTAAGTTTAAGTTCTTTCTTTGCCAGAGCGAAGAACTCTGTATCTTTTGGATTTGCGCCTGGCCATCCACCTTCAATAAATCCAACGCCAAGATCATCTAAGTGACGAGCAATTGTGAGCTTGTCGTGAACAGAAAGATTCAAACCTTCTTGCTGAGCACCATCGCGAAGAGTGGTGTCATAGATATGAAGCGCCTCTTTATCAAAACTCACAGCGCAACCTTTTTCATCCAACTGTGCTTATCCTCAGTTGTTCCGTGCTGGATAGCTAGTAAGTGATTACGGATTTGCATAGTAATCGCACCAGGTTGGCCATCCCCTGTTACCCATGTACCCATCGCAGATTTAGCTTGCCCTACCGGCGAAACAACTGCCGCAGTACCACATGCAAAAATTTCTGTGATCACGCCCGATGTAACACCATCGCGCCAATCGTCGATAGAAAGCATTACTTCTTCTGTTTTATATCCCAGATCTTTTGCAACCGACAAGATTGAATCGCGAGTGATTCCAGGTAGAAGAGTTCCGGTGAGTTTAGGAGTAACTACGGTTGCGTCGGCACCTTTACCTTTGACGAAGTAAAGGTTCATGCCACCCATCTCTTCAATCCACTTACGCTCTTTTGCATCAATCCATACAACTTGATCGCAACCTTCTTTAGCTGCGGCTTTCTGCGCAACGAGTGAAGCTGCGTAATTTCCTCCGCACTTTGCTTCCCCTGTTCCACCTTGAGCTGCACGAACATATTCTGTTGAAATCCAGACTGAGACAGCCTTTGAAGGATCGAAGTAAGCACCTGCAGGTGTTGCAATAAGTATGTACGTTGCTTTATTTGTTGGGCGAACACCCAAACCAACTTCTGTAGCAATCATGAAAGGACGAATGTAGAGGGCTTCTCCAACTTTTCCAGGAGTCCACCCAGCATCTTGCTTTACGAGTGCATGCACGGTTTCAAGAAATAACTCTTCAGGCATTTCTGGAAGCGCCAAACGATTTGCTGACTTTGCAAAACGTCGAGCATTTGCCTCTGGTCTAAAGAGGGAAATTCCTCCGTCAGGTTGACGGTATGCCTTCATGCCTTCAAATATTTCTTGGCCGTAATGAAAAACAGCTGTAGCTGGATCAAGAGTTAATGGGCCATAAGGTTTTAACTCTGGTTCTTGCCAACCACCACTTTCAGTCCACTCGCAGACGACCATATGGTCGGTGTAATACTTTCCAAATCCGCAGTTCGCAACTTTTTCTTCGCGCTCTGCAGCTGGAACTGCATGTGGATTGAGAGTGATTTTCATTTACTTTACCAATTCCGCTAACGCCGAACCGATTTCGGTTGTGCTTCTCTTTGCATCGCCACGTGAAGCTAAATCTGCAGCAACAGCTTTTTCAACATCGCGTGCAGCATCGTGTAGACCCAAGTGATCAAGCATCATTGCAACTGACATTACTGTCGCAGTGGGATCAGCCAAATTCTTTCCAGCAATATCCGGAGCTGAACCATGTACTGGTTCGAACATTGACGGAAATGCACCCGTTGGGTTGATATTTCCTGATGCTGCAAGTCCGATACCACCGCAGATAGCGGCTGCGATATCAGTCAAGATATCTCCGAAGAGGTTATCTGTCACCACGACATCGAAGCGTTCTGGGTTTGTTACAAAGAACATTGATGCAGCATCAACGTGAAGGTAATCAGTTGTCACTGTTGGGAACTCTTTTGCAACATGATTAAAGGTGCGAGTCCAGAGACTTCCTGCACGTGTAAGAACGTTGTTCTTATGCACGAGAGTTAATTTCTTGCGATCACGAGCTGCGGCACGTGTAAATGCATCACGAATTACTCGTTCAGCACCGCGACGAGTGTTAAGCGATTCTTCAGTTGCAATCTCTGCATCTGTGCCTTCTGCAAGAACTCCACCAGCACCGACATATGGTCCTTCAGTTCCTTCACGAACAACCACAAAATCAATAGGAGCCTTTGTTGCAAGTGGGCCAGTAACCCCTGGCATCAACTTTGCTGGACGAAGGTTGATGTAGTGATCGAATGCGAAACGAATCTTGAGCAAAAGTCCGCGTTCAAGAACGCCGCTTGGAACTGTTGGGTCCCCGACTGCGCCAAGCAAAATAACGTCAACTTTTGCAAGTTCTGCAAGAACTGAGTCGGGAAGGACTTCGCCAGTACGGTGCCAATACCCCGCACCTAAGTCGTAATGAGTTTTGTTAAATGTCACTCCGTAT
>WLCS01000087.1 GCA_009705185.1 Actinomycetota bacterium | reverse complement strand
GGATTCTTCAGATGCAATCAACTCTTCGTAAGAACCAGAGACAACAACTTTTCCACCATGTTCGCCTGCACCAGGACCAATATCAACAACCCAATCTGCAGTGCGAATTGTCTCTTCATCGTGCTCGACAACAATGAGTGTGTTTCCTAAATCTCTTAGCCGCGTTAACGTGTCTATGAGTCGGCGATTATCGCGTTGATGTAAACCAATAGAAGGCTCGTCCAAAACATAGAGAACGCCAACAAGCCCGGATCCAATCTGAGTTGCTAGTCGAATACGTTGGGCTTCTCCACCCGAAAGCGTTGCTGCGGGGCGATCAAGAGAAAGGTAATCAAGGCCTACATCTAGCAAGAATCCAAGGCGGGCATGTACCTCCTTCATGACTCGCTCTGCAATCTGAGCTTCACGTTTATTCAGAGTTACTTGCTTGAGAAACGTTGCACAATCATCAATGGAAAGTGCACAGACTTCAGCAATGCTCTTTCCGCCCAAAGTTACAGCCAATACCTCTGGCTTAAGTCGGGCGCCTTTACATGCTGGACACGGTGTCTCGCGCATATACGCTTCATATTTATCGCGACTGTAATCGCTATCTGTTTCAGAGTGTCTGCGGTGAATAAATGGCACGACGCCTTCGAATCCAGTCGAATAATTTCGAACACGGCCATATCGGTTTTTATATTTAACGTGAACTTCGTAATCAAAACCATTAATGACGGCATCTCTTGCCTTAACGGAGAGTTTCTTCCAAGGGTTATCCATAGAGAATTTCAACTCTTTAGCTAACGCTTCGAGCAAACGTAGGAAGTATTCAGAAGATTGACCTCCTGCCCACGGAGCAATTGCGCCTTCATTAATCGAAATGGAATCATCAGGAATGATGAGGTCTTCATCAACTTCTAGTTTGGTACCTATTCCAGAACATTCTGCACATGCACCAAATGGTGAGTTAAAAGAGAATGATCGTGGTTCTAACTCTTCAAAAGAAAGATTGCAATCGTGGCAGGCAAGATGCTCGCTGTAGGTGTGTTCCTTCTCCCCTGTTTTTGCATCGACGAAGTCAAGTAGTACAAGCCCGTTTCCAAGTTTGAGAGCCGTCTCAATCGAATCTGTGAGTCGAGATTTACTCTCGGCTTTTGCGGTCAGGCGATCGATCACTACTTCTATCGTGTGCTTTTCTTGCTTCTTCAATTTTGGAGGTTCGGTTAGTTGTATCGTTTCGCCATCGACGCGAGCTCGTGAATACCCTTGCGTGACAAGTTCAGCAAAGAGATCGACGAATTCTCCCTTGCGTTCACGAATAACAGGTGCAAGAACTTGAAACTTGGTTGTAGCAGGCATAGTTAAAATCTGATCAACAATTTGCTGCGGGCTCTGGCGTGAAACAGCTTTCTTGCAATTGGGACAATGCGGCCGGCCAGCGCGAGCGAAGAGCAATCTAAAGTAGTCGTACACCTCAGTGATTGTTCCTACGGTTGAACGTGGATTTCTATTAGTTGATTTTTGATCGATTGAGACAGCAGGTGATAATCCCTCGATGAAATCCACATCAGGTTTATCCATCTGTCCTAAGAATTGACGTGCATAAGCCGATAAAGACTCAACATATCGACGCTGACCTTCAGCAAAGATTGTGTCAAAAGCGAGACTTGATTTTCCTGAACCGGATAGGCCAGTAAAGACGATGAGAGCATCACGAGGAAGTTCGATAGAAACATCCTTGAGGTTATGTTCGCGAGCACCGCGCACAACTAACTTATCGATGCTCATGTACCAGCCTCATCCATTCCTCGAAGTTCACGCTTTAACTCTTTGAGCTCATCACGAAGGCGGGCGGCAAGTTCGAATTGAAGTTCATCGGCTGCGCTACGCATCTGCTCGGTGAGGGAGCCTATCAATGCAATGAGTTCTTGGCGCGGCATGGAGTCGGTCGGCTTAGATGAGAACGGTAAGACCGCTGAAGATTTCTTGCCTTTAAGGCTGGCCATGATGTCATCTGTGTCATCGCTCTCTTGTGCAATGAGGTCAGTGATATCAGAGATCTTTTTACGTAGCGGCTGAGGATCTACTCCGCGCTCTAAGTTATAGGCAACTTGCTTAGCTCTACGACGATTAGTTTCATCGATGGCCTTTGTCATTGCAGCGGTCATGTTGTCTGCATACATATGAACTTCTCCGGAAACATTTCGCGCTGCTCGACCAATTGTCTGAATAAGAGATGTCGCAGAACGCAGGAATCCCTCTTTATCTGCATCGAGGATAGCTACGAGAGAAACTTCAGGAAGATCTAACCCTTCACGAAGTAAGTTAATACCGATGAGAACGTCATAGTCGCCCATGCGCAATTCCCGTAAGAGTTCGACTCGTCGAAGAGTGTCGACTTCGGAGTGAAGATATCTGACCCGAACACCACGTTCTTGAAGGTAATCAGTGAGATCTTCTGACATTTTCTTCGTCAACGTTGTTACAAGAACTCTCTCGTTCTTTTCGGCTCGAATATTGATTTCATGAAGCAGGTCATCAATCTGACCTTTGATTGGCTTGATAATAATTTGTGGATCAACAAGACCTGTTGGGCGAATTACTTGTTCAACAACATCTCCCCCAACTTTCTCCATCTCATATTTTCCTGGAGTCGCAGAGAGATAAATTTTCTGTCCCGTGCGTTCTAGAAATTCAGGCCACTTCAGCGGTCGATTATCGAGTGCGCTCGGCAGTCGGAACCCATGTTCAACCAAGGTTCTCTTACGTGATGCGTCACCTTCAAACATCGCGCCAATTTGTGGCACGGTTACATGGCTCTCATCAATGACAACTAAGAAGTCCTCGGGGAAATAATCGAGTAAACAATTGGGGGCTGATCCTGGCTCGCGACCGTCAAGATGGCGAGAGTAATTCTCAATTCCTGAACAGAAACCTAGTTGCTGCATCATTTCGAGATCAAAAGTGGTTCGCATGCGCAGTCTTTGCTCTTCAAGTAATTTGCCTTGCTTGGTAAAGAGATTCAGTTGTACCTGTAATTCGTCTTCAATATCCGACATCGCGCGTTTCATGGTTTCGGGACCCGCTGCATAATGAGTAGCTGGGAAGATATAAATCTCTTCTTCGTCGCGAACTATCTCACCGGTCAAGGGGTTTAACGTCATAATCTTTTCGATCTCATCGCCAAACATCTCGATGCGCACTGCGAGCTCCTCATACATGGGAATGATCTCGATCGTGTCGCCACGTACTCTGAAAGTTCCACGTTCAAAAGCCATGTCATTTCGCTTGTATTGAACATCCACAAATTTGCGCAGAAGGACATTTCTCTCGATCTCGTCGCCCACTTTCAGGCGAATCATTCTGTCGATGTACTCCTGTGGAGTACCCAATCCATAAATACATGAAACTGTTGCCACCACGATGACATCACGACGAGTGAGCAATGAATTTGTTGCAGAATGGCGCAAGCGTTCGACTTCATCATTGACACTTGAGTCTTTTTCAATAAATGTATCGGTTTGCGGAACGTATGCCTCGGGTTGGTAGTAGTCGTAATACGAGACAAAGTACTCGACAGCATTATTCGGCAGTAACTCTCTAAATTCGTTTGCCAACTGTGCAGCAAGTGTCTTATTCGGAGCCAGCACTAACGTTGGGCGCTGCAGTCTTTCAATGAGCCACGCAGTTGTTGCAGATTTTCCTGTTCCCGTGGCTCCAAGTAACACCACATCCTGCTCGCCTGCATTGATTCGCCGAGTAATTTCTTCAATGGCTGCGGGCTGATCTCCAGCTGGAATGTAATCACTGATGACCTCAAACGGTGCAACTTTACGTTGTAGGTCTGTTACAGGGCGCACCACGCTAGCCTAGCGATAGAGGAAGAAGCACGCTCTCCCAGAGATTTTCAACCTGCCTGAGGAGCTCATCTTCGTCGCCATCATTGCGAATTACAGTATCGGCAATCGCTTCGCGGGATTGCGGAGTTGCTTGAGCAGCGATGCGTTTTTCAATCTGCGAAATGTAGAGACCCTTTTTTAGGAGTCTTGCCTTTCGTGATTCAAGATCCGCTTCAACAGTGATGACATAATCAAATTTCTCGGCTGCATCAGTTTCAACGAGTAGTGGGATTTCATAGATGAGGATGTCGTCCTCGCCAAGATCTTCTACGGCCTCTGCAAATATCGCCTGAACCCGTGGATGAATAATGGCCTCTAAATCTTTTCGCGCAGATTGATCAGAAAAAATAATCTCTGCTAATTTCTTACGGTCGATATCTCCGTTAACAATGATGTCATCACCAAATCTTAAGAGAACTTCAGAGAATCCATCAGAACCTCGCTCAATAGCAATACGTGCAAGCTGGTCTGCATCAATAACGAGTGCACCAAGTTCAGCAAAATATTGTGCGACGGTAGATTTCCCTGCACCGATTCCACCAGTGAGCGCGACAACCAACATATCCCAACCTTATCCGTACTTGCCTGTGCTGAGAATTAAAAAGAGACTCATCCCCCGAGAAATGAAAAATCCGGTTGGGCTACGCGAGGTTAAGGAGCAGCTCGCGGCCCAGCCGGATTTTTCGTTATAAATTATTCAGCAACTGCAGCAGCTTCTTCAGCTACCTTCGCTTCTGCCTTCTGCTTCTTGTGTGCAAGGAAGCGCTCTTGAGCAACAGCGTATTGACGCTCCCACTCTTCGCGCTGCGAATCAAAGCCTGGCTTCCACTCTTGAGTATCTGCATCGAAACCTTCTGGATAGATGAAGTTACCTTCTGCATCGTAGCGAGCTGACATTCCATATTGAGTTGGATCGAATGCTTCGATTTCAACTTCCTGGCCTTCGTTAGCTTGCTTCAAAGAGAGTGAGATGCGACGACGCTCTAGATCGATATCAATAATCTTTACAAAGAGTTCATCATCAACAGCAACAACCTGCTCTGGAATTTCAACGTGGCGTTCTGCCAACTCTGAGATGTGAACAAGGCCTTCGATTCC
>WLCS01000086.1 GCA_009705185.1 Actinomycetota bacterium | reverse complement strand
TAATCCTCTGCTTGCTCCTTTGAGCGCCCTGAACGAGTGAGTCCGGTGTCCTCTTGGAAGTGGCGAGTTTCTTGCTTAACTTTCTTCCCTTCATTGAGAAGTTCGGCGTGACGAATCATTTCACCGCGAATAGCGCGTTCAACAGAGCGAAGCGAGTTAACGTTCTTTGTCTCTGAACGAGTTCCAAGAACATCAGAGCCGATTGGCTTCAACGAAACGTTTGCATCGCAACGTAATGAGCCTTGTTCCATCTTTACATCTGAAACCTTGAGTCCACGCAAAATATCGCGAAGTTCTGCCACGTATGCCTTGGCTACTTCAGGGGCGTACTTGCCAGTGCCCGGAACAATCTTGGTGACAATTTCTACAAGAGGGATTCCGGCTCGGTTGTAATCCAGTAATGAATAATCAGCACCGTGAATACGACCAGTTGCACCACCGACGTGAAGTGACTTTCCGGTGTCTTCTTCCATATGTACGCGCTCGATCTCAATACGGAATTGTTTTGTTCCCTCATCAGTTTCAATTTCAACATCAACAAATCCATCAAAACAAATTGGTTCGTCGTACTGTGAAATTTGGAAGTTCTTCGGCATATCGGGATAGAAATAGTTCTTGCGTGCAAAACGGCTATATGGCGCAATCTTGCAATTAAGTGCGAGTCCAATCAAAATCGTAGATTCGATTGCTTTCTCATTAACAACTGGAAGCGCACCGGGCAGCGCCAAGCAGACAGGACACGTTTGAGTATTTGGTTCTGCGCCAAACTCGGTGGCACATGAACAGAACATTTTGCTATGAGTATTAAGTTCTACGTGAACTTCTAGACCCAGTACTGGATCCCACTTTGCAATTACTTCTTCATACGTTGGAAGCGCCATTATTTGCTTCCTCCTAACGCAGGAGCTTTATCAAGAATTGGTGCGCCCCACTTTGAAAGCAGTGCTGCTTCTAGCGCTGAACCCGCTTGATAGAGACGTTGATCTTGCATTGCAGGTGCCATGATCTGGAATCCAACCGGCAAGTTATCTTCATCAGCCAGACCTGCAGGTAATGACATTCCGCAGATGCCTGCAAGGTTTACTGGAATTGTCGCGACGTCAGCTAAGTACATAGCCATTGGGTCGTCGACTTTTTCTCCGATTTTAAATGCAGTGGTCGGCGCTGTTGGTGAAACCAATACATCTGCCTGAGAGAATGCTTTTGCATAATCTTGAATAATTAAAGTACGAATCTTCTGCGCGGAACCGTAATATGCATCGTAGTAACCGGATGAGAGTGCATACGTTCCAAGAATGATGCGGCGCTTTACCTCGCGGCCGAAACCAGCATCACGTGTAGCACTCATTACCGCTTCGGCAGATGCGCCGTTGACATCACCTGTACGAAGTCCGTAACGCATTGCATCAAAACGTGCCAAGTTTGAAGAGCACTCAGATGGAGCAATTAAATAGTAAGCAGCAAGTGCGTACTCGAAACTTGGGCAATCAACTTCAACAATTTCAGCGCCAAGTGCTGCAAGTTCTTTCAGTGATTCATCAAAGCGAGTCTGAACGCCCTTTTGATATCCCTCGCCTTGAAGCTGCTTGATAACGCCTATTTTCATTCCTTTAACATCGCCGCTCTTTGCAGCTGCAACAACTGCAGGCACGGGTGCATTAATACTTGTTGCATCCTTGGGATCGTGACCAGCCATTACTTCATGAAGTAAAGCGGTATCTAATACTGTGCGACCGAATGGTCCTGCTTGATCAAGACTTGATGAGTATGCAATTAAACCGAAACGAGAAACTGCGCCATATGTTGGGCGAACGCCGACGATTCCAGTGAGTGCTGCAGGTTGGCGAATGGATCCACCAGTATCTGAACCAATCGCAAGAGGTGCTTCAAAAGATGAAACCGCTGCTGCAGATCCACCTGAAGATCCACCTGGAGTACGTGCTAAATCCCATGGATTAAATGTTGGACCGTAACCAGAATTTTCAGTTGATGAACCCATTGCAAATTCATCCATATTGGTTTTACCCATAATGACAACGCCAGCATCTTTAAGTTTGCTGACAACGGTTGAGTCATACGGTGGGCGCCAGCCTTCAAGAATTTTCGATCCTGATGTTGTCGGAATACCTTTTTGAGTCAATACATCTTTCAGAGCAAGTGGGATTCCAGCAAGTGGTGAAAGCTTTTCTCCACTCTTTCGCTTCTCATCTACCTGCTTTGCCTGTGCAAGTGCTCCTTCTGCATCTACATGAAGAAATGCTTTTACTTTTCCATCTACATCTGCGATTCGATCCAGATGTGCCTGTGTTAATTCGACAGATGTGGTCTCACCTTGTGCAAGGGATTCCGCCATTTGTACAGCAGTCTTGCGAATCATTCTGCCTCCCCCAAAATTTGAGGAACGCGGAAACGAGATTCTTCTTGTGCTGGCGCGCCAGAGAGCGCATCTTGCGGAGAAAGACTTGGGAGAACTACATCTGGTCGTGCAACATTTTCAAGTGGCTGTGGATGCGATGTCGCCTTTACTCCAGTGAGATCAACTTCCTGTACTCGAGCTACTGCATCAAGAATCATTCCAAACTGAGAAGAGAGATTAACGAGCTCTTCTTCTGTCATTTCAATACGGGCAAGACCTGCAAGTTTTGCGACTTCATCGCGGGAGAGGCTGCTCATGTGGTGAGTCTATAAAATTTAGGTGAAATATCCGAATCAGATGCGAATCTGACCGCTGCCGGTAACAATCCACGTTGTTGTAGTCATTGCCTCTAGCCCCATTGGACCTCTGGCATGCAACTTTTGATTTGAAATTCCGATCTCTGCCCCGAATCCCATTTGCTCACCATCTGTGAATCGAGTTGATGTATTGACCATCACTGCAGCGCAATCAGAGAGAGCGATAAAGCGCGATGCAACCTCTTTATTTTCAGTCACGATTGCTTCTGTGTGATTGGTACCAAATTTCGCGATGTGATCTGCTGCCGCATCTACAGAATCAACAACGCCCACATTCATTTCTAGAACGCCGTATTCAGTAGCCCAGTTCTCTTGCGTTGCAGCAGTTGATGCAATTGAAAACTTCTCCGCAACTTTCTGCGCAGTGGCATCAGCGTGAATGATTACGCCGGCATCAGAAAGTGCTTTAAGGGCCATAGGCAAGAATGTTGGTGCAATTGACTTATGTACAAGGAGAGTCTCTGCAGCGTTACACACACTAGGGCGATGTGTTTTTGAATTGATCAGGATAGGTAACGCTTTTTCGATATCTGCAAATTCATCAACGTACACATGGCACACCCCTGCACCAGTTTCGATTGTTGGAACAGTGGACTCATCGACAACCATGCGAATAAGAGCAGCGCTTCCACGTGGAATGACGAGATCTACTTTGCCTCGAGCAGTAAGAAGAGCCTTCGTTGTTGCGCGATCCTCAGAAGGAACCAGTTGAATTACATCAGGAGAAATTTTGGTGGTTGCAAGAGCGTCTCGCATTACTTGCACAAGAATGGCATTGCTGTGTTGAGCCGAAGAAGAACCGCGCAAGAGAGCTGAATTTCCAGACATCAATAAGATCACGGCGGCATCTACTGTGACATTTGGCCGTGCTTCATACACCATCCCGATAACTCCGAATGGAACTGAGACTTGCTTAAGTTCTAAACCATTAGGAAGTGTCGATTCGCGCAAAATGATTCCAAGCGGATCTGGCAATTCAGCGACTAGCCGCGCACCTGATGCAATTGCCTTGACTCTCTCTTCTGTCAGCAGCAAACGATCTTGCATTTGTGGATGCATTTTCTCTGCGCGCGCAGCTTCCATATCTTTTTCATTTGCTGAAAGGATTTCTGCACTTCGTGTTTCAATTGATTGAGCAATAGCCAGTAGGGCTGATTTACGTTCTGCGCCCGTTGCTGTTGAGAGAGTGCGTGCTGCGATACGTGCGGTGGACGCTAAATCAGCAACAATTTTCTCGGCGCTCATAGGAGAACTAAATCATCTCTATGCACAAGTTCGCGCTCGTATTCTGCGCCTAGTGATGCGGCAAGTTCTTTTGTCGAGCGGCCAAGCATTTGTGGGATCTCTGTTGAATCAAATGCCACCAATCCACGAGCAATTACTTTCCCAGCAATCGATGCGAGTTCGACAGTGTCACCTGAGATGAAATCTCCTTGCACTGCAGTGACGCCAGCGGGTAGCAATGAAACACCACGTTCAAGAATTGCTTTCACAGCACCATCATCGAGAATTAGTCTTCCTCGTGGAGTTGATGCATGTGCCAACCACAAGAGTCGAGAATTTGTCTTCGATTCGTGAGATTCAAAATAAGTTCCCACATCTTCTCCAGCAACCGCGCGAGAAGATTCAGTTAAAGATGTAAGCAACATCGGAATTCCAGCGCTGGTTGCAATGCGCGCAGCTTCAACTTTGGTAACCATTCCCCCACTGCCAACTCCGGCAGAACCGGCACCACCCAAAGTAATTGAATCAATATCGGAAATTGAAGCAACGTAGCGAATTGGTTTCGCTCCCGCTTGTGTAGGAGGCGCGTCATAGAGTGCATCAATATCTGAAACCAATATAAGCAGATCGGCATGAATAAGAAGTGCGACAAGAGCCGCTAGACGGTCGTTATCGCCAAAGCGAATTTCTTGCGTTCCCACTGTGTCGTTTTCATTAATGATGGGAATGACGCCCAACGAAAGCAACTTAGTCAGTGTCTGCTGAGCATTCTGATAATGAGAGCGACGTACAACATCTTCAGTAGTGAGCAATACTTGCGAAGAGATGATTCCGTGAGCTTTGAATTTCTCGTTGTACTGCGCAATCAGCAAACCCTGACCTACAGAGGCAGCAGCTTGTTGAGTAGCTAAATCCTTTGGTCGCACCTTTAATCCAAGTGGAGCTAAGCCCGCAGCGATAGCACCAGATGAAACCAGAACTACTTCGGCGCCTCGAGAAGTAAGTGAGAAGGCAAGGTCAAC
>WLCS01000085.1 GCA_009705185.1 Actinomycetota bacterium | reverse complement strand
GCAATGATTCGCGGGTTTTCTGGAAGATTTGCGAGGACGGACTTTAATTGTTCGACCGTAATCACGCGCATGTCATTAATTTACCTTGAGAAATAAGTAAGCCATCACCAATTAAATAGTGATGGCACTTATTACTGTGCATTATTACAAGTAGATACTTGTAGCCCCGAAGGGATTCGAACCCTCGTAGCTGACTTGAGAAGCCAGAGTCCTAGGCCGCTAGACGACGGGGCCGTGCAATTAAAACTAGGACGAACATATTCAGTTGTGTTGCTACTGCGCTGGGGTACCAGGACTCGAACCTAGACTTACTGAACCAGAATCAGCAGGGCTGCCAATTACCCCATACCCCAATATTTAATTTTTGACTTGTGGCAAGGAGAGAAGTTTACCCCACCTCGATGAGTGAAATTTACAGCGCGAGAGCAGCAGTAATTCGGTCGAGGCAAGCCTGCTTTCCAAGTAATTCCATTGATTCAAATAGTGGTGGAGAGATGGTGCTACCAGTGGTGGCAATTCGAAGTGCAGTAAATGCAATGCGTGGCTTGAGGCCAAGCTCTTCAATTAATGATGCACGCAATACAGCTTCAATGGAATCGTGGCTCCAAGAGTCGACGCCTTCAAGTTCTTTCAAAGAACGCTTGAGAATATCTTTTGCAGATCCATCAGTAATCTTTGAAACTGCATCCTCGTCGACGCTGAATTCAGTGACAAATAAGAATTTCAAAAGTGCTGGAGCTTCATCTAATTTCACGATGCGCTCTTGAATAAGCGGAAGCGCCTTCTTCACCAGGGCGATTTCAGCATCTGTACCTGAAATTACCTTCGCTTTAATGAGGAACGGTAGTGTCCAATGAGCGAAATCTTCCAGCGACAGAGCACGAATCTTGTCGCCGTTAATTGCTTCTAATTTCTTCATATCAAATCGCGCTGGAGAAGAGTGCACCTTTTCAACGGTAAAGAGCTCGGTAAGTTCTTTCATAGAAATGTTTTCTCGGTCATCTCCTGGAGACCAACCAAGAAGCGCCAAGTAGTTACAGATTGCCTCAGGCAAATAACCCTGTTCTCTATACCAAGCGATAGAAACTTCACCATTGCGCTTAGAAAGCTTTGCATTGTCTTGACCCATTACGAATGGCAAGTGAGCAAAAGCTGGGTAATCCTCTGGCTTGATGCCCATCGCTTGATACACGCGAATTTGGCGCGGGGTTGAAGAGAGTAAGTCCTCGCCGCGAAGCACATGGGTAACACCCATCATGACATCGTCGACTGCAACTGCAAGTGTGTATAACGGTGAACCATCTGCGCGGACCATAACGAAGTCAGGTACGAACTTGTGATCAAAAGTTACTTCGCCGCGAATTTCATCAACGAAAGTTGTGGTGCCATCTGGCATACGCATGCGAACAACTGCTTCTCTACCATCTGCTTTGTATGC
The DNA here is from genome assembly GCA_009705185.1 of Actinomycetota bacterium. GTDB lineage: Bacteria > Actinomycetota > Actinomycetes > Nanopelagicales > Nanopelagicaceae > Planktophila. The sequence goes on along the minus strand of WLCS01000085.1, from coordinate 3,607 downwards.
AGCAATTTGATCTGCTGTGAGTTCTCGGCAGTGTCCGTTATAACCTGGTGCAACATTTGCTTTTCGTTGTTCTTCGCGAACAGCTTCAAGTTCTTCGGGTGAGCAATAGCAATGATAAGCATCGCCTTGTTCAAGAAACTTCTTAGCCCATTCAGCGTAAATATCTAATCGCTGTGATTGCAAGTACGGACCATTTGGTCCCCCAACCTCTGGGCCCTCATCCCACTGCAAGCCAAGCCATTTCAATGTATCGATTGCGGCTTGAATATATTCATCAGTAACGCGAGTGGTATCTGTATCTTCAATACGGAAAAGGAAAGTTCCGCCGGTGTGACGCGCATAAGCCCAATCAAATAGTGCTGTACGAATATTTCCAACGTGAAGATCACCAGTTGGTGATGGAGCAAAACGAACTTTTACTTTTTTCGCTGTCATGGTTTTGCGCTCACCTTATTTGTTAGTTGGCCAAGTCCTTCGATTGAAATTGCGACTGTAGATTTCTCGGGCATTGGGCCAATTCCTGCTGGTGTTCCGGTAATGATGATGTCACCTGGAAGCAATGTCATCACTTGAGTGACAAAGTGAACGATATCTGCAACTGAGAAAATCATCTGAGACAAGGTTGCATCCTGCTTAGTTTCACCGTTGAGAGTAGTTGAAATTCTCTGATTGCCAGGAACAAACTCAGTTTCAATCCACGGCCCAACCGGACAGAAAGTATCAAAAGATTTTGCGCGCATCCATTGACCATCGCGCTTTTGCAATTCACGAGAAGTAACGTCGTTAGCCAATGTGTATCCAAAAATGACATCGTTGACTCGCTCTTTCGGTACCTCTTTACACACACGGCCAATGACTATGGCGAGTTCTGCTTCGTAATCAATAGAAGGAGCCATCGCTGGCCACACAATTGTGTCTCCAGGTCCAATTACGGATGTGTTTGGTTTTAAGAAAATGATTGGTTCGGCCGGAACTTCACTGCCCATTTCGGCAGCGTGATCTGCATAGTTCTTTCCAACGCAAACAATTTTCGAGCGAGGGATCACAGGTGCTAGAAGTCGTACCTTTGTTAGTTCAATTTTTGCCGCTGTCTTCTGAATGCCGTGATAAATCGGATCGCCAGAGATAATCGAAATCTGATTATCATCTTCGAGAATTCCAAAGAGTGGGTCGGTTCCTAGACCTGCATCAGGTTGAGGAGTAAATCGAACAACACGCATACGCCAATCTTATCTTTTAGCGGGCGCAATACCTAAATAGCGTGTTCTTCGCCGTTGGAATCAATGTAAAAAACAGTGGCAGATGGGGCGAAGTCTGTGATTACTTTCGCATCAGCTGGTTTATTTCCCGATACAACAACGCTCTCGATTCCAGTGATTCCAGATGCAAGAGCAACAGTAAGTACAGCACTTAGCGCATCTAATGTAAGCGATGGTGAAACGACATTTACTGCAACGTATGTGCGTCCTGTTGAATCTCGGAGCGCTGCTGCTTGTTTTGCTTGGCTTCGAGCCAGGGTTGATGTCGCAAGAGTGACCAACTTTGTATCTTCAGGATTATTCATGCTCATCAACCTCCTCATCTAAGCGCTCAATAATAACGGAGCTGATGCGTCGTCTACGGCCCACTGGACGCTCTGAAGTTATTGAATATCCATGCAGGTTAATTGTCGATCCTGCGATAGGAACACGTCCGAGTTTCTCAGCCATGTAACCACCAATGGTGTCTACATCTTCAAACTCTTCACGATCCATCTCGATTTTAAGTTCATCTGCTAAATCTTCAATGTGCATCGACGCTTTAGCGCGCGCTTTTGTCTCAGAAATCCAGTTGAATTCTTCGACTCCATCGTCATATTCGTCAGCGATTTCGCCAACAATTTCTTCAATAATGTCTTCGATAGTAATGATTCCTGCAGTTCCACCGTACTCATCAACAACGATTGCTAAGTGAATCTGATCGCGCTGCATCTCTTTCAATAGCTCGGCAGCCTCTTTATTTTCAGGGACGAACACAGCTGGGCGCATATGTTGCTCAACTTTTTCAGTTGTCTCTGCTTCATGATGATCCAGAGCGCGCTTAGCCAAATCTTTTACATAAGCGATTCCGATAATTTTGTCGATGTTCTCTCCAGTGACAGGAATACGTGAATACCCCGAGCGAAGAGCTAAAGAGAGAGCTTGGCGAAGAGATTTATCCCTTTCAATCCAGACCATATCTGTTCTGTGAACCATGAGTTCGCGCACCAAGGTGTCCCCAAGTTCGAAGACGTTCTGCAACATTTCGTGCTCATCGGATTCCACAAGACCTCGATCATGGGCATGATCCATCAGTTCTCGAAGTTCGTTCTCGTTAGTAAATAACCCCCATTGAAATCCTTTATCGGGAGTAATTAAGTTACCAAGAGCAATAACGCCTTTGGCAATTGGGGTATAGATGAAAGCTAATGCAAGACTTAATTTCTTGCGGAATGCGTTCACTTGTTTTTCCACTCTTCTACTATTTTTTCTTGAAGGGCAAACATGATTTTTTCTTCATCTTTATCTGCGTGGTCATAACCCAATATGTGTAAAAGGCCGTGCGTGACAAGTATGTACATCTCGTGTTCTGTACTGTGGCCAGCATCGAGTGCTTGCTTTGCTGCAACTGCAGGTGAAATCACTATGTCGCCCAACGTAACAACATCACCTTTTTTCTCCGGCATATCCATGGGAAAAGAGAGAACATCCGTTGGGCCATCTTCTTGCATCCACTTAATGTGCAGTTCTTCCATCTCTTGAACATCTACAAAACTCATGGAAATTTCACACTCTGGATTGAGCTCCATATAGCCAATCCCAAAATCAATGAGAGAAACAATCTCGTTCTCAGGGATGAGCGCGCCAGATCGATTTACTAATTCAACGGTCATAGTTCTACTCAGTTGCTACGAAGTGGACGTGGAACAGATTTAGCCGCATCGTACTTATCGTAAGCCTTCACAATGTCGCCAATGAGTCTGTGACGAACAACGTCATCTGCAGTGAGCTCCATGAATGAAATATCGTCAACACCTTCCAGAATATCCCTGATAATTCCAAGTCCAGAACGCTGACCGTTTGGAAGATCGTTCTGCGTGATATCACCTGTAATGACCATCTTGGAACCGAAACCTAGTCGAGTAAGAAACATCTTCATCTGTTCTGGAGTTGTGTTCTGAGCTTCATCCAAAACGATGAATGCATCGTTAAGAGTGCGCCCGCGCATAAAAGCCAATGGAGCAACTTCAATGACTCCTGTTTGCATTAAACGTGGAATTGCATCTGAATCAATCATGTCGTGCAGTGCGTCAAAGAGTGGGCGTAGATATGGATCAATTTTTTCATTCAGTGTTCCTGGCAAGAATCCAAGCTTCTCCCCTGCTTCTACTGCTGGGCGAGACAAAATAATGCGGTTGACCTTTTTTGCTTGCAAAGCTGCGACCGCTTTAGCCATTGCTAAATATGTCTTACCGGTACCAGCTGGACCAATTCCAAAGGTAATTGTGTTCTCTTCAATTGCATCCACATAAAGCTTCTGATTTGCAGTCTTTGGGCGAATAGTTTTTCCGCGGTTAGAGACAATGTTG
>WLCS01000084.1 GCA_009705185.1 Actinomycetota bacterium | reverse complement strand
GCACCGACTCCGCCAGCCGAGTACCGAAAGTTTCCTGATTTTCCAATGCCACAAGGTGTGAGCGTTATTGAAGCTGGCGAAGCAGCAGCTCTTCGCAGATTTAAAGAATTTACTAAAAAAGGGCTAGATAGTTACGACGAGAACCGAAATTTTGCGAGCATTGACGGTACTTCCAAGATGAGTACCTATTTAAAGTTTGGCGAGATTCATCCGCGCACTTTGCTAGCCGGCCTAGGTGAAAGCAAAGCTCACGATACTTTCCGCAAAGAAATTGCTTGGCGCGAGTTCTACGCAGATGTTTTATTTAATAATCCGCATACAGATACCGAGTATTACTCTGAGAAATTTAAAGAAATGCGTTACGACAAGCCAGGTAAGCAATTTGATGCCTGGTGCGCGGGCAAGACTGGTTACCCATTTGTCGATGCTGCGATGCGCCAACTCGTACAAGAAGGTTGGATGCACAATCGTACGCGCATGGTTGTCGCTTCATTTCTTGTTAAAGATATTCACCTCGAATGGCAATTAGGCGAGAGATTCTTCGCTCAACACTTAGTTGATTACGACGTCGCATCTAATGCCCATGGTTGGCAATGGACAGCTGGCACTGGCACCGATGCATCGCCCTATTACAGAGTTTTTAATCCAATCGAACAAGGACGCCGGTTCGATGAGAACGGTGATTACATCCGTAAGTACATTCCTGAACTTGCGCATTTAAGCGCGTCAGAGATTCACGAACCTTGGTTATTCCTTGACGGATATTCGCATGGCTATGCAGAACGAATTGTTGATCACGCAATTGAAAGAATTGAATCGCTAGAGCGGCTGAAAGAAATCAAGGCCGATAAACCTGAGAAGCCTGAATAACTCCAACCTTATTTCTCTTCGCTTCATACATTGCAGCATCTGCTCGTTCTAACAAATTAGATTCACCATCATTATGTGCATGGCCGATGCTGACGCCAATACTGATTGACGTTCCCTTCACAATGAAGGGATAGGAAAGAGTTGCTTGCAATGCGTAAGCAGCTTCAAGTGTCTCTTCGTAATTTCCGTTAATCAGAACACCAAATTCATCTCCACCAAGTCGCGCCAGAACTGAACCTGTAGGCAGAGATCTACTAAAACGTTGTGAGACTTGTTGCAAAATTACATCACCGAATTCATGTCCGTATTGATCGTTCACTGGTTTGAATTCATTGAGATCGAGTAGCAGAAGTGCACCTTCAGTCTTTGAATACGTTGCAAGTTCTGCAACGAGCCTTCGTCTATTTGGAAGACCGGTAAGTTCATCTGTACGAGCAAGAACTTTCTCTTCACCTAGATTTCTCGCTTGCCTAATGACAATTGTCATTCGAATGAAGGCTAGAAAGAGTGTGGCAATGGTGGGAACGAGTATGTACATCGAAAAGAGTCCGGGTTTTAGAGCGCTCAGTGCTAGCAGTGTGGGGCTAATGAAAATTGATAGTGCGATAAATACTGGATGAATTGCGACTTCACCTTCGCTCTTATTGTGTGTAGTCCAGAATGTTGCTGCAATGAGCGTGATACCAAGTAGCCAGCCATCATCAACTATTTGGCCGAATACATACTTGTTATTGATGACTAGCCATAAGTAGAGAAAATCAGCTATTCCAAAGAGAAAGACTCCTGCAAATAGTAGGAAAGCGCGACGATGTACTTTGTGAGTGATCAACGCCAACAATGCAATAGTTATTAACAATAAATCTGAAACAGGAAAAAGCAGCGCGAAGAACTGGTCCTGTAAATCCATTATCGAATCGGGAAATACGCGAGAGAGAAAAAGCGCTGTGGCTACTGCAGAAATACCAAGAGCGAAAATAAATGAATCCAAGAGCTCGATGGGATTCAATTTTCGACCCCGAGAAAGAGTTCGTGGAATTGCGATTAATAGAAAAGGATAAAAAAGCGCGTAGCTGCACTGGGCGATAAATGTTGCTTGTGGTGGCAGAGTTGTGAAATCAGCAAAACTATTAACTAGCGAGCCGATACCCCAAAATCCTATTGCGATGGATGTAGTGGAAATCGCGACAGGATCATTGCTCAAAGGTGATTGAGTTATTGCCGCAATTGCGCTGATCCAAATTAGATTGTAAAGAATCAGATCAACAATGACATTATCGCCAACTAAAACAAGAGTGAGCACTGCATGTATAAAGAGGAGAGCGAAGGGGAGCCATCTGAGAAAGCGGTACACGTACTGATTACATACGTAAGGCCTCCCCAGTTAAATAGGGGAAGCCTTAGGTAGAAAGCTCAGACGTGTTCAGTCTGGAAGAAGTTAGTAGCCCTTCTTGCACAGTAGCGATGCAGATGCCTTGGCATCCTGAACGCTAGCTTTGAAAGTTGCAGGAGCTGAAGAAAGTAGAGCTTTCTTTGATTCGAGATCGCGCACCTGAGTTGTGAGCTTTGATTTAGAACCGCTCAAGATAAGAACTGCGTTAGCAAGCTTTGAAAGAGCAGTAGCAAGAGATTGTTTTTCAGATGCAATTGTTGCCGCATTCATAGAAGCCTGTGTTTTAGTTACTTGCGCACGTGCATTGTCATATGCCGTTGTCACACTAGCTAGAGCTGCTACAGCTTTTTCATACTGCGCATCAAGTTCTGTGAGCTGCTCAGAAACATTTCCAACACTTGCCTGTGTCTTAAGCGCTGATTGCCATTGTGAAATTGCAGTGATGCACTCTGCGGAGAGCCATGTGAGCTTTGAATTCTTAACTAACGCATTCTTTGCACACTTGTACTTAAAGCCAGAGACGGTGGTAGTTGCATTGAGTTTTGAACATGCAGTTCCATTACTGATCTTGGCAGCCGATGCAGGAGCCGCGCTGAACCCACCTGCAATAACAACAGCTGAAAGTAGAGCGATTGCAATCTTGCGTGACATGAAAACCTCCGTTGGATATGTCGCTATGGTAGCGAGCAGATTTGAAATTTACGCGTGAACTAGCCAGTACAGGCATGGAAAATCATGTGAAATTCGCGCATAAATATCGGTGTATGATTAGCCAATCGACGCACCCGCATCGATGTATTTCCCCCCAAAGTGCGCCGAACGGCCACTTACTTGCGAGTCTTATCAAGACCCTGATGACCCTAGCTCTGCTAGCTGGTCGATCTAACCGAGACGCGCTTGTCGTCTCGATTGGTATCTATTTTCATGTCTCTACAAACACGTACTGCTGCGCCCGGAAAAGCTCGTCGCGCTGCCAAAGGAAAGCCCCGTCACACAACAGCACAGAAAGCTGCGCGTAAAACCGTAGTTGCTAAACCTGCTGCTCGCGGAAGTGCAAAGGCAAGTGCATCTGCAAAAGCAGCTGCCACAACTAGAACTTCATCACCAAGAAGCACATCAACAAGTAAGTCAACTCCTTCAACAAATCCTTCGACAAAGCGTTATTCAGATCGCGAAGTTGTATCGAAGAAGGAAGTTCGCTTAGCTGATCGCTCAAAGTTACGTGCACAACGTTTTCAAGAGCGCACTGCTTCTAAATCAAAAAATATTGAAGGCGCACCAAAGGGCAATCCAAAGCAATCTCGCGAAGAGCGCACATTTGAGAAGCCAAAGAAAGCTTTTAAGAGCGCACCTGTAAGAAGTGCAAAGCCACAATCACGTGCCGCAAAATTTGTTGAAGATCGCGCAGAGCGCGCATCACGTCCATTCCGTCCAGATCGTCCTGAGCGTCCAGCAACCACACAAAAGCGTGAGTTCAGCGACACACGTCCAACAAATCGTCGTGAAGCTGTCAAGGCAAAGATCGCACGCTCTGAAGACGGACGTCCAAACTTTATTCCGCAGAAGCGCGAAAAATTTAATCCAAGTGCTCCGCGCAAAGCAGCTCCACGTAAGGCATCGGTTGTTCGTGATGAAGAAACATCACAGCGTCCAGCTCGCGATCGCCGTAATGATTCACCAGCTTATGCACGCGATGATCGTCGCGCATCAAAGACTCATTCAAATGCTGCAACTGATTTCGGTGCAGACGATAATTACATTTCAGTAAATCTTGCTGATGCAAATCTTGTTGAAGCAACACCACTTACTGAAGTAACAACAACTTTCCGTGATCTCGGAGTCGCACCAGCGCTTGCAAATGCGCTCAACGCTCAGGGAATTACACATCCATTCCCAATCCAGATTGCAACGCTGCCAGATGCACTTGCTGGTCACGATATTTTGGGTCGCGGACAAACTGGATCAGGAAAAACTCTTGCATTCAGCCTTGCGCTACTTACTAATATTTCGGACAAGGTTGCACGCCCACACAAGCCATTGGCTTTGATTTTGACTCCTACTCGCGAACTCGCACAGCAAATCGACGAAGTTCTTCGTCCACTTGCGCGCGCAGTTGGCCACGAGTCAGTAGTTATTGCAGGCGGAATGCCATATGCAAAGCAGATCACTGCAATGCGTAAAGCAACAGCGATTTTGGTAGCAACACCAGGTCGCCTCATCGATCTACTGAACAAGAATGAAGTTCAGCTCGATCAATTACAGATCACTGTTCTTGATGAAGCAGATCAGATGGCTGATATGGGCTTCCTTCCTGTTGTAAAGGAAATTCTTGATCAAGCAAACCTTGATGGACAGCGTCTTCTTTTCTCTGCAACTCTCGATCGCGGAGTCGATTCATTGGTGCGTCAGTACCTTAAGAATCCAAAGACTCACTCATTGCAGAATGACCGCGCATCTGTTTCAACTATGGAACACCACGTATTGCAGATGCACCCAGGCGATAAAGATGACATCACATCACAAATCGCTGCTCGTAACGGAAAAACAATTCTCTTCGTAAAGACTCAACGCGGTGCAGATCGCCTTGCGGACAAGCTTGCAAATGCAGGTGTTCCAGTTGGCGCACTTCACGGTGGAAAGTCACAAGCAGTGCGTACTCGCACACTTGCTCTCTTTAAGGAACAAGAGAATTCAGCACTCGTTGCAACAGATGTTGCGGCACGCGGAATCCACGTTGATGGAATTTCACTTGTTGTACACGTTGATCTTCCACAAGATCACAAGGATTACCTACACCGTTCAGGCCGTACAGCTCGCGCTGGCGAAT
>WLCS01000083.1 GCA_009705185.1 Actinomycetota bacterium | reverse complement strand
TTCGCAGACGAACATAAGATTCCGGTCGTTTCGATTGCTGAAATTCGCACTTACCAAGAGAGCTTGGACAAATTGCCTACTGTTGCAAATTACCCACGTCATGATTTCGAATGGGTAAAGGTGCAGTTGGAAAATGGTGAGTGGGATATTGCAACGTATCCATCGCTCAAGCACCGCGAGCAAGTTGTTATGAAATATTGCACGAGTGATAAGACACCGATGGTTCGCATTCACTCAGAGTGTTTTACCGGAGATGTCATTCATTCACAGCGCTGTGATTGTGGTCAGCAACTCGATGCATCGATTGCTGCCATTGAGACATACGGATGTGGCTACATTCTTTATATGCGCGATCATGAAGGTCGTGGCATTGGACTTACGCAAAAGCTCAAGGCATACATCTTGCAAAATGAGGGCCTCGATACCGTTGATGCCAATCTGCAATTAGGTCACGCAGTTGATTCTCGCGACTGGTCTGAAGCAATTGCCATCTTGAAGAATCTGAAAGTAACTTCAATCAAGCTGCTCACAAATAACCCTGAAAAAGTCAGTGCAGTTGAATCGAGCGGGATTACCTGCGAACGGATTTCACTAGAGATTAAGCCAAATGAATTTAACGAAAAGTATCTTGCAACCAAGGCAGAGCGCTTAGGTCATGCACGAAACCTAGGAGGAAAATAATGGCCGGCCACGCACCAGCAATCACTGTTCCGCAATTGCCTAAGGCAAAGGTTGCGATCATTTCTTCTTCTTGGCACATGGATATCTGTGGCGACCTCGTAGCTGGGGCAACTCGCGCACTAGAAGCTGCACATGTTAAGAAAATTAAAACCATTTATGTACCTGGTTCTTTTGAGATTCCCCTGGCTGCGCAGAAAGCTTTTGAAAAGGGTTACGACGCAGTTGTCGCAGTAGGACTTGTACTCAAAGGCGAGACTCCGCACTTTGATTATGTCTGCCAAGGCGTCACACAAGGCGTGATTGATGTACAGCTCAAGTTCTCAAAGCCAATTGGGTACGGCGTACTAATGTGTAACGATCTTGATCAAGCGATTGCGCGTTCTGGTCGCGCCGGAAGTAAAGAAGATAAGGGTTACGACAGCGCAATTGCTGCACTGAAATTACTTGAGCTCTAAGAGTTAAGCGACAAGTAGAGAGCGTTTAGAAAGACCCATCCAGAATCCTTCAATCAAAGTCTCTGAAATACTTTCTGGATTTGTTGCTGCTCCAAGGGTGACAAATAGCGGAGTGAAATGTTCCACGGTTGGGTGTGCGTATTGCACGGCAGGTGCTAAATCTTTATACGATGCCAGTGCATCAACATCGCCGCGAGAGAGAGCTTCGGCAGCCCATGTATCGAAATCGGCAGACCAACCTGGTACCTGTGCGTTGATTGAAAAGTCGCGCAAATATGGAAGACCATGAGTCATAAATCCAGAGCCGACAATCAGAACACCTTCATCGCGAAGTGGCTGTAAACGTTTTCCGATTTGAATGAGTTTTCCAGGATCAGATGTGGGCATGGAAAGCTGCAACACCGGAATATCTGCGTCCGGATACATAATCTTTAAAGGTACCCAGGCACCATGATCGAGGCCACGTCGAGATTCGTGCAGTGGTTCGTTATCAGGCATCATCGCTGCAATACGTGCAGCAAGTGCTGATGCATCAGGAGTTTGATACGTCATCTCATAAAACTTTTGTGCAAAGCCGCCGAAGTCATATACAAGGGGAGTGCCAGCAACTGGTGAAGAGATAGAAATTGGCGCGGACTCCCAATGCGCAGAGACAATCAAAATTGCTTTTGGTTTCTCAAATTTCTTTGTGATGCCAGCAATTTCTGAAGACCACACTGGATCATCAAGCAGCAGCGGTGCGCCATGACCGATGTATAGCGCCGGCATTTTTGACATGCCGTCACACTATCCTAATGTAGTTGAAATTTCAACTACATTTACTTTAGTCGCGGAACGGAGCTTGCGGAACTAATTCATCTGCCAAAGGTGGATTAGGTGGCAGTGAAGAATTCAGGAGTTCAACTTCTGCGGCGCTGAGTTTCACATCAAGGCCGGTGAGCGAATCAAGGATTGATTCTTTACGCGTTGCACCCGGAATTGGAATTGCAACGGGTGAAGTTGCTAAGTGCCATGCGATTGCGATCGCAAACTTAGAAACGTTATGAGTCTTTGCTACTTCTGCAAACGCGTCATAAGCGCCATTTTCGAGGCTATCTTTAATATCGATGCCACCCAGTGGTGACCATGGCAAGAAAGCGATTCCGTATTCAACGCAGATATCTCGAACATCGGCCCATGCACGAGAACGTGGTGACCATTCATTCTGAATCGAAACCAGACCACCTTGAGCAGGAGTTCCGCCAATTTTTATCGCGCGACGCAATTGTTCTGCGGTGTAGTTACTGACGCCGATATTTTCAACGATTCCATGAGCTTTAAGTTTCATGACGTTTTCGAATTGTTCTTCAAATGGCATGAAGTGATTGAGGCGATGGTGTTGCCATAATTTAATGGTGCTTACCTGCATTTTTGCAGCTGATGCTTCAACTGCGCGATAGAGATAATGCTCTTGCGCATCGCGACCTGCGATACCAAACCAATCTCCTTCAAGAGGAGCGCGCGTAATGCCACCTTTTGTTGCAATCACAACTTCAGCTTTTTGCGCCGCACTTCCGCTCCAGGATCGCACTGCTTCTGAGACAAGAATTTCATTGTGACCAACTGAGTTCCATGTTGGTGCGTAAATATCTGCAGTATCAAGTAATCGCACACCAGCATCGAGTGCGGCATGGACAACGCCAATCGCTGTATCGCGCTCATTAAGAATCCATTGCTTGCTAGGTGGCATTCCAGAGAGTGGCATGCAGCCAAGACCGAGAGCAGGGACAGTAAATGGGCCAATCACACGTGTGGATGTCATGTCGATAAGTATCGCGATTGAACCGTTAAAGTGCCACTCATGAGCGAACTATCTGCGCAGGTACGAAAAGCGCTCGATGCGGCAGTAGAGGCTATTGGCGGCTCTACTCGTGAAGGTCAGATTGAAATGGCCGAAGCTGTTGCCAACGCTCTCACCGATCGCCACCACCTGATGGTGCAGGCCGGAACCGGTACCGGAAAGTCGCTGGCGTATTTAGTGCCGGCGCTTGTGCACGGACGAAAAGTTTTAGTGGCAACAGCAACTCTTGCGCTGCAACGTCAGTTAGTAGAAAGAGATTTGCCCGCAGTTGTACCCGCGCTAGAAAAAGCTTTGGGTCGCTCAATTACATATGGAATTTATAAAGGCGTAGGCAACTATGTTTGTCTGCAGAAAATGAATGCAGAAGATACAGATCCCGATGCAGAAGTCTTACTTGAATCTTCGTACTTAGAAAAAGATGCGAAACGTTTAATTGCGTGGGCGAAAACTCCTGGAGTATCCGGAGATCGCGATGATGCGCCAGAAGTAGACCGCAGAGTCTGGGCAGCCAATTCTTTATCGGGCCGCGAATGCGTAGGAGCCGATTCATGTGCATGGGGCGCACAATGTTTTGCTGCCAAAGCAAAAGCACGCGCACAAGAAGCCGATGTTGTCGTTACTAATCACACTTTGTTGGCAATTGAAATCGTGGATTCACATCCGATTTTGCCAGAACGAGATGCTGTTATTTTGGATGAAGCTCACGAATTTATGGATCGCACAACGCAAGCTGTTACTGAAGAACTGACATCAGGTCGTGTGCAACGTGCGGCGGCAATGGCTCGCAAATACATGCCGGGTAAGCCCTCAGATTCTTTAACAAATGCTGCCGATAGCTTCCATGATGCAATGGCCGATTACGGCGAAATTATTAAAGGTGATTTCTCTGCCCAAGGTCGCTTGGAAGAAATCCCAAGTGTTCTTGAAGCCCCCATCCGAAAGTTAAAAGAAGCAGCAACAACATTTGTGCAACTGATATCTGCCGATGATGACATTATCGATCCTGATGAAAATGCAGAGCGAGCTCGCGTAAAAGGTGCGGTTCAAGAGATTGCAACAACAGCCGGTAAGTTATTGAAAATGGGCGATGAACACGTGCTCTGGTATGAACCAACATTTTCAACTCTGCACCTAGCGCCGCTTTCTGTGTCTCACGTTCTGCGAGCGAATTTGTTAACAAAGACGCCGGTCATAGCCACCTCGGCAACACTGACTGTCGGAAATAATTTCGATGCAATGGCGCGCAGTATTGGTTTCGTTGTAGGAAGCGATGCAGATCAAGAATCTGAAGATGGCGATATAGATCCGGCCAATGTGCAGATGCTCGATGTGGGGTCGCCTTTTGATTTTGCTAATCAAGGTGTGCTGTACATGCCAAAGCATTTACCCGAACCAGGTCGCGATGGTCCTAGTAAAGAAGTACTGGAAGAACTTGGCGAACTCATCGATGCAGCAGGTGGGCGCACGTTGGCACTCTTTAGTTCGTGGCGTGGAGTAGAGGCTGCAGATGCACATTTACGTGAAGTACTAGTCGATCTTCCGATTTCAATCATTACTCAAAAACGCGGAGATGCTGTGGGGCCACTCGTCGAACGTTTTGCTAAAGATGAAACATCTATTTTGCTTGGCACCATGTCGCTCTGGCAGGGTGTGGATGTTCCAGGAAATTCATGCATCCTTGTTGCTATCGATCGCATTCCATTTCCACGCCCTGACGAACCAGTGATGTCTGCGCGTTCTTCACTTGCCGATGCGTCAGGTGGAAGCGGGTTTATGCAGGTATCAGTACCCCGCGCTGCGTTGTTGCTTGCGCAAGGTGCAGGGCGATTAATTAGAAGCATGGACGATCGCGGAGTAGTTGCAATTCTCGATTCGCGTATTGTCACAAAGCGATACGGAAGTGTGATTCTTAATTCAATGCCACCGCTGTGGCGTACTAGCGATGGGGCAGTGGTGCGTGATTCGCTGAAGCGTTTACGAGAAACTCTCTAGTTCATCAATTACTAAACGCACTTCTGGCCATGTTTTTGCAAAGCTGGGATGCAAAGGCAATCGCGTGACATCATCGAATTTCACCCACCGCACTTCATGAGATTCATCGTTGAGTTCGTGGCCCTCTAACTGCGCATTG
>WLCS01000082.1 GCA_009705185.1 Actinomycetota bacterium | reverse complement strand
TCAGAATCGCAGTGAGTCTTGGAGCAGCGATAGTCCAAATTGCTGTGACCAGGCCGGTAGTCATGAGCACCACAAGTACCCATCCAGGAACATCTCCACGTTCATTGTTCAGCGCCTGGTAAATACGATTCTTTTTAAGCTCAAGAATTTTCAGTGAACTGAAATTCCATAGTACAACGAGTTGTGTGCTCACATAGTCTTTAACTTTATTCATCATCTCTACTTTCTTTTGGTTGGTTTGCTGGGATTTATTCGTTTAGGAGTTAAACAGATTTAAATTTGAGAGTGAAGGCCATAGCGCAAATAGAATTGAAATAGGAAGTATGAGAAACACGACTGGGATCATCATTGAGATTTCTGATTTTGCTGCTGCAGCTAACACCCGATTTCTTTCTGAGTCTCGAGCTTCACGTGCATGGCTATGCAAGACTTCGATAAGTGGTGCACCGCGGGTTATCGCAATAACAAGAGCGTCGACAAATCTTCGAAGCGTATTTGATTGAACTCTTCGACTCATGGAATCTAAGGAATTGCTAAATGTAATTCCTTCACGCACATCGGTAACGACTTTTGAGAATTCGTTCACTAAAGGACCAGAGCCTCGCGTTGAGATTCGCTCCAATACGGAAAGGGGGGTCTCGCCCGCGGAAAGAGCAAGTGTCATCATTTCTATAACACCTGGAAAGTCGGATTCCAGACGAAGTCGATGGCTTTGAAGCTTCTTAGTGAGTGCAAACTCAAAATAGATTATTACCGGAATTACGATTACGAAAATCAGGAACGCCGTACCTGTAAGTGACTTTCCGGTGGCCATGGAAATGAGTGCCAATGGAAATGAAAAGAGAGCAGAGTAAGTAAGCTGCTTTAAACGAAAATTCTCATATGCAACTTCTCCCTCAAAACCTATTTCATGTAGTTTGCTTCTCGCAGAAGTTCGATCTCCACTTAAATGAATAGATTTCAAAGCTAACTTTTCGAAGGTGAATCCTTCGTTAACGATAATTAGCGCTGGAACTAGAAAGAACAGTGAAGCAATCAGAGTCTGCCTCATTTGTTTCCCGAAAAAACTCGGGATGGCCGGGGCAATTTTGCAAGTTGATTCATCCACGCATATGCAAGAGATGTAAGTATGAGTCCACTCAGAAGTATCATCGCTCCAGTTCTTGTTGAATAAGCTTGCGAAGTGCTCGGTTGAGTTGAAAGCAGCAGCAAGAGAATCCAAGGTGCTGATGCAGATAGATGGGCTGAATTCTTAATCCAACTTTGCTTAACAAGAATTTCACGGCGTAGGGATAAGTCTTCACGAATAAAATTTCCTAAGAGCCTGAGAATGTTCATGAGTTCTGCACCGCCTAGTGATTTGGACATAAGGAGAGATTCGATAATTAAGTCTGTAGATGGATCAGATAATTCAGATTTCACTTGCTCCAAAGCACTAACAAAATCTCCTGAGCTATAAACATCAAGGCGAAAGCGTTCAAAAAATGGTTTCAAGACTGCCGGCCCTCTCGTAGAAAGTCCTACGAGAGATTCATTCAGTGAAAGCCCAGATTGAAGACCAGAGATCAGGTGATCAATCATTTCTGGTGCTGCCGACTGAATCTCCAGCACTTTCTTATTCTCATTCTTTCTCAAAGCTAAAGTGAGAAAGATTCCAACAAATAGAGCAAATGCCAAAGAAATAATTGGTGATGAAGAGAACGCAAGCACAAATGCTCCCGCTGCCAACATCGCAGCGCCTACCTTGATATTTCTTGAAGAAAGTAGCGTGTTTACATTCACTTGAAATCTCCAAGGCCTTTGATGTACCCACTTCCATCCCAAGCCCAAATATTTTCAATTTCTGCGCGATCATTTTCATAACGTCCTGTGACGGAAGCTATTTCAATAATTCGACGCGAGCCATCTTCACCTAGAGAAACTTGAATAACTACATCAATCGCAGATGCGACAGTGGGAGCTATGAACTTATGAGATATGTTCTCTCCGGCAAGAAGTGGAAGCGTTTGTAGTTTTGTAATTGCATCACGCGCTGAATTTGCGTGAATTGTGCCCATGCCAGGAAGACCAGAGTTCAGCGCAATTAAAAGATCAAGCGCTTCGGCTTCACGTACTTCACCAATGACAATTCGTGAAGGCCGCATTCTCAGCGCCTCTTTAATTAACTTTCGGAGTGGAATTTCCCCTTCCCCTTGCAAGTTAGGACTGCGAGTTTGCATTTGCACTAAATCTGGAACATTAGGGTGAAGCTCGAAAACTTCCTCGATTGTTATAACTCTCTGTGATCTTGGTATTTCAGAGGTAAGCGCATTGAGGAGAGTTGTTTTGCCTGCTTGGGTTCCACCACTGACAATAATGTTGAGCCCTCGTTTTACTGCTTCCGTTAATTGTTCAGCAATCTGAGAAGTCATGACACCGAGGTTTGCTAGCTCTAGTAATCCAAGGCGGCGAAGTAAGTGTTTGCGAATATTTACAGCCCAATGTTCAGATGTAATCTCTGGAATCACAACATGTAAACGGCTTCCATCTGGAAGTCGCGCATCCACGAAAGGTTGAGAAGTATCTAGTCGACGCCCACTCCAGAGCAGTGTTCGGTCAACTAAGTCACGCACCGACTCTGAGGTGAGAACTAGATTTGTAAGGTGACTCTTTCCAGCACGGGCGATAAATATTCTCTCTGGCGAATTTATCCAAATTTCTTCAATACTCGGATCTCGGATGAATTGCGCAAGCGGACCGAATACAACGTCCGTATCCATCGTTTCCATGTCGGCAAATTAGATGCAAGGTGACATTTGTTGGCGGCTTATCGCTGCCTATGTGGATGAGTATCAAGACTGTTAACGCAGAGTTGTTGCCTGCAACTCTTGGTTATCTAATCGATTAAGAATCTCCAACGGGCTTTCACCGACATGGACTGCTAAAACAGCGTATCTGCATTCAAAATTCTTTCTCTCCCACGATTTAATGACGCGCTCAGCAAGTGAGATTGCGGTCTCTTGAGAAGCTTTGAGAATTAATGTGAATTCCAATCTACCCAAGCGTGCACAAAGATCCTCGGAGCGAATTGAAACTTTAAGAATTTCAGCAAAGGAGAGAATTGCAGCTTCAACGTGAGAATCTGGAATATCACGTGAAAGTTCATCTTCTTTGATGAGGAATTTGATGAGGCTTATTCGAGATTTGTTTCGCTCCGCAATTCCTAACTCTCTTCGCAAATTTTCATAGAAATAAGGAGGCGCAGCCAAATGAGTGAACGAGTCTCGTAATCCATCGTGTGCAAAGGTCATTTTTCAATCGCACCTTAAAGAGTTGACGCTGATAAAGTTACGGTCATGAGTGATACTCCCAACCAATCTCCTAAGCGCGCCATGGTGGCATCCCTGCTTTATGTTGAGGCCAGCCTCGTGTTCGCCCTAGGTGCATGGTTAGCGGTTTTGGGATTTACTCACGAAGAGAAAGAAATGGCTCCGTTGTTGGGAGTAATTGTTTTTGCGGTGCTTGGAGCTGCAGGGTTGTTTGCATCGGCGCGTGGATATGTGCGCGGGAAGAACTTTGGGAGATCGCCGACGATTTTGGCTAACTTAATTGCGGTGGGCGTTGCTTATTATCAACTGCAAGGACATTTCTATATTGGCGCAGTAATTATCTTAATACTTGCACTGCCGACTTTATATTTCGCATTCATGATTGCGAAAGAAGAAGGTTAGTTCTGTAGTTCTGTAATCGAGCTGCGCATTACCAGGGAACGATTTGTTGATCTTCCCAAAGAACGCCAGTTGTATCCCCCGAATTAAATTCTCTCGTTGCTAACCACATTGCAGTTGCTGCGCCTTCTTCTGCAGAACGTGGTGCATCAGGGCCACCCATATCTGTGCGCGAATGATTAGGACATGTTGCATCAACGAGAAATCCGCGAGCGCCCAGCCCTGTTTCATGTGCAAGATTTCGAACTAGTGCGTTTACGCCAGCTTTACTAATTCGATACGGTGCAAGACCGCCAGCATTTCCTGGACCTGACATTCTTCCAAGGCATGCAGAGAAAATGATTACTCGTCCATTGCGGGCATCTGCCATGGCAGGTGCGATTCCATTAACGAGTTGGAATACGGAATCTAAATTAATTGCCATGACTCGTCGCCATTCGGCATCGTTTGTTTTGAGAGTCTTCGACATTTTTTCGCTCATAACACCATGGGCGAGAATGAGAAGTGCGGGAGTAGGAAGAGATTGGTTGATGGAATCAATTAATTCGCGAACCAAAAGTGGGTTCTCTAAATCGCATGTAAATGTTGAAATATGTGGCGCCGGAGTGTGCGAATTGGTTGCAGCATGTGCGCGAAGCTGGTCTGCAGCATCTGTAAGTCGCGATGCATCCTTTGCAATAAGTGCGATATCAAAACCTTTGAGTGCCAATGCTTTCGCCGTTTCGAAACCAAGTCCGCGACTGCCACCGGTAATGACGGCGAGAGGGCGATTGGCCGATGTGCTCATATGCCAACCCTCTCAAGAATCAGTTGACCCCGCCTCTCGAGCCCCAGAAAATGTGCCCAATCTCGCGCCTTTTTGAGGCTTTCCTCATTTTTTCGCTCGATGCTCAGCCGATAGTCTTATCCATGCAGGAGAAGAATTTGAAAGATCGCAAAGGAGCGCTCAGTGTCGCAATCAGGTCAGGACTTTGGGGCAAATGATTGGCTCGTAGAAGAAATGTACGAGCGTTACCAATCAGATCCAACTTCAGTACCAAGCGAATGGGTTACATACTTTCAAAATAATCCGCAGACAGGTTCTACAAATTCATCTGTTGCCGGCGCACCAAAAGGTGGAACACCACCAACTCCTAAACCAGTAACACCACCAAATATTTCTTTCAATATTTCACAACCAGCGCCTGTTGCAACTCCTGTTGCTCAAGCAGCGCCTGTTGCAACTCCTGCTGCACCAGTTACTCCTGCGCCTGTTGCAACTCCTGCACCAGCGACACCTGCGCAACAAGTCGTGCGCAATGTTGCGGCAACTCCTGCAACACCTGCTGATCCAATTGCAAAACCAATTCCAACTTTAGTAACACCAAGTGCGTCAAAGCTTGAACCAATCCGAGGAGTATCTGCTCGCGTTGTGCAGAGTATGGAAGCTTCACTTACTGTTCCAACTGCAACATCAGTGCGTGCGATTCCCGCAAAGTTGATGATTGATAATCGCATTGTTATTAACAATCATCTCAAGCGCGGCCGCGG
>WLCS01000081.1 GCA_009705185.1 Actinomycetota bacterium | reverse complement strand
CCACACATGGACATGGGTGACTTCGTCATCGTAATCAACGCAGAGAAGATTGCACTCTCTGGAACAAAGGCAACAACAAAGTTTGCACACCACCACTCAGGTTTCCCAGGCGGTCTTACATCGACTGTTTACGGAGAGCTCATTGAGAAGCACCCAACTCGCGCAGTAGAAAAGGCAATCAAGGGAATGCTTCCTAAGAACCGTCTTGGTGCGCAGGTTGCTTCAAAGCTTAAGGTTTACGCAGGTCCAGATCATCCTCATGCAGCACAAGCACCAACTCCATATGTATTCACTCAAGTTTCTCAGATCGCAAAGTAAGGGATAAGTAAATAAACATGTCAGATACAACTTTCAACGAGATCGACGAGACAGAGACACTTACTTCTTACTCTTCATCAACACCAGCTGCAGCAACTAACCGCAAGGCAATCACAGCACCAGGTGCTGGAACAGGTCGCCGTAAGGAAGCAATTGCTCGCGTTCGCCTCGTACCAGGTACAGGTCGTTGGGTTGTAAACGGCAAGACTCTCGAGGCTTATTTCCCAAACAAAGTTCACCAGCAACTCGTATCAGAGCCATTCCGCACAGTTGGTGCTGAAGGTACATACGATGTTTTTGCTCGCATCAACGGTGGTGGAGTTTCAGGTCAAGCTGGCGCACTTCGTCTTGGTGTTGCTCGTTCACTTAACGAAATTGATACAGAAGCAAATCGTCCAGCACTTAAGAAGGCCGGATTCCTCAAGCGCGATGCACGTGTTATCGAACGCAAGAAGTACGGTCTGAAGAAGGCACGTAAGCGTTCACAATACTCAAAGCGTTAATTCTTTTTATCTCGATATCCCGTTTGTTCCGCATTTTAATCAAACCGGAAACGCTCCGCTTATCCGGTTGGTAAAGGAGTTATTGTGGCTCTCTTTGGAACAGACGGGATTCGTGGTTTAGCAAACGGTGAAACTCTTACAGCAGAAATAGCAGTTGATGTCGCTGTTGCTGCAGCCCACATTCTTGTTGAATCATCGAGTAACAAAGGTAAACGCCCACGTGCAATTGTTGGTCAAGATTCACGCGCTTCAGGAGAATTTTTAGAAGCTGCAGTTGCAGCAGGTTTAGCAAGTGCCGGTATTGATGTCTATCGCGTCGGTGTTCTTCCCACTCCAGCGATTGCTTATTTAGTCGGAGAATCTGGCGCCGATCTTGGCGTCATGATTTCAGCATCGCATAACCCAATGCCAGATAACGGAATTAAGTTGTTCTCTCGCGGCGGCGGAAAGCTCGATGACGCCATTGAAGCTGCAATTGAAAAGCGAATGGGCGAACCATGGACCAGGCCGACAGGACGTAACGTCGGACGTATTACTTTTGATGACACAGCAAGCGCTCGCTATTTAAGCCATTTGCTGGCATCTGTTTCAACACCGCTTAAGGGTCTGAAAATAGTTGTTGATTGCGCAAATGGTGCTTCATCAGTTGTTGGTCCGCAGGCATATGAAAAAGCAGGAGCAACAGTTGTAGCAATTCATCACGCACCAGACGGTTGGAATATCAACGAGAACTGCGGATCTACTCACTTAGAAGATTTGCAAGCTGCAGTAGTAAAAGAAGGTGCTGATTTTGGTATCGCACACGATGGCGATGCAGATCGCTGCTTAGCTATCGATGCTCAAGGAAACGTCATCGATGGCGATGCGATCATGACAATTTTGGCGCGTGGATTCAAAGCGCGCGGTGCACTGAAGTCCAACACCATTGTGGGCACAGTCATGAGCAATCTCGGATTTATGCATGCAATGAAAGATTCAGGTATTGAAGTCATCACAACTGCTGTTGGCGACCGATACGTTTTAGAGAAAATGCTCGAAGGCGATTACTCACTTGGCGGAGAACAATCAGGTCATCTCATCATGCGCGAGTTCGCAAACACTGGCGACGGAATTCTGACAGCCCTTCAATTAGCGCAAGAAGTAGTACGAACAGGAAAACCACTCTCTGAATTAGCGGCAACAATGAAGCGCTTCCCACAGGTTTTGATCAATGTTCCCAATGTTGCCAAAGATAAGTTGCATGGTTCAAATGCAATTGCTAAAGCAGTTGCGACAGCAGAATCAACTCTTGGCGAAGATGGACGTGTTTTATTGCGTGCATCTGGTACTGAACCTCTCGTTCGCGTGATGGTTGAAGCCTCGAGTGATAACCTTGCTCAAGAGATTGCAGCGTCACTTGCTGCAGTTGTAAAAGCTGAACTAGGGAGCTAATTCGTGTGCGGAATCGTGGGTTACACAGGACCACAATCTGCATTTACTCCGATTGTTGAAGGCCTACGTCGACTTGAATACCGTGGTTATGACTCTGCAGGTATCGCACTCGGTACAGGTAACTCACTATTTGTTGAAAAGCGCGCAGGGAAACTTTCTAATTTAGAAGGCGCACTTCCTGCGAATCTTCCAACAGTTCACTCAGGAATCGGCCACACCCGTTGGGCAACTCATGGTGGACCAACTGATCGCAATGCGCATCCTCATTTAGATAATGAGGGAAAGCTTGCGGTCATTCACAATGGAATTATTGAGAACTACTCAGAACTCAAGGCAGAACTTGAAAAACGCGGGCATACATTTACATCAGAGACAGATACTGAATCTGTTGCACATTTACTCTCCGAACTTCGAAAAGAGCACGGCGGAGATCTCACCGCAGCAATGCGAGCTGCTGTAAAACGTTTACGCGGATCATTTACTCTGCTTGCAATCCATGCAGATGCACCACAAACAATTGTCGGAGTACGTCGTAATTCACCGCTTGTGGCAGGTCTGGGCAACGGCGAAAATTTCTTAGCATCTGATGTTGCGGCATTTATCGATTACACAAAGCGCGCTGTCGAACTTGGACAGGATGAAGTCGTCACAATCAACCCCGACGGAATCACAATTTGCGATCTTGAGGGTAAAGCGGTCGCACTTCGTGAATATGAAATTACATGGGATGCAGCAGCTGCTCAAAAAGGTGGTTTTGCGCACTTCATGCTTAAGGAAATCTTCGATCAGCCAAAAGCAATTGCAGATACTTTGATTGGTCGCTTAAGTGATAACAACCAAATTCAGCTCGATGAATTGCACATGTCTGATGAAGAAATTCGCGCAATTAAACGAATCTCTGTGATTGCTTGCGGAACGGCTTATCACGCAGGCATGGTCGCCAAATATGCAATTGAAAAATGGGCAAAAGTTCCTGTTGATGTAGAGATTGCATCTGAATACCGTTATCGCAATCCAATCATCGATAAAGATTCACTCGTAATTGCTATTTCCCAATCTGGCGAAACCATGGATTTGCTCATGGCAGTTCGTCACGCAAAGGCTGCAGGTGCTCGTGTACTTGCTGTGTGCAATACAAATTCTTCAACAATCCCACGTGAGTCCGATGCGGTTCTCTATACCCATGCTGGTCCAGAAATTGCTGTGGCTTCTACAAAGGCATTTCTTACTCAGATAGTCGCTGTGTACTTAATTGGACTCAAATTAGCTCAGGTACGCAATCAACTTACAGATCTAGAAGTACAGGGGCTGTACAACGAAATGCTTGAACTGCCGGGCAAAGTAGAACAAATTCTTGAAACAATCGAACCTCTTCGCGAACTCACACGTAAGTTTGTAAAGAACAACACAGTGCTGTTCTTGGGCCGCGGAATTGAGTACCCAGTTGCGCTAGAAGGCGCCCTCAAACTTAAAGAGCTCGCATACATTCACGCAGAAGGATTTGCTGGTGGCGAACTCAAACACGGACCGATTGCGCTGATTGAAGAAGGCACTGCAGTTATTGCAATTCTTCCACCAGCTGATGAACATGCCCTCGATGAAAAAATGTTAAGCAATATTCAAGAAGTAAAAGCACGTGGAGCACGAGTAGTTGTTATTGCTCCAGAAGGTGCAGAAGTTATCGGGGCAGAACACATCATTCGTATTCCAGTTACGTCACCTCTTTTCCAGCCAGTACTTGCAACTGTTCCACTTCAAGTATTTGCCTATGAGATTGCAGTTGCTCGCGGCACAGATGTTGATCAACCTAGAAATTTAGCTAAATCCGTCACCGTTGAATAACCATGCCAACCATCATTGACCATCGCCATCGCCAGATGCGTCGCGCTCTGAGATGGTCGGCTGGATTATTTGCTGGTTATCTATTTGTTACCTACCAAGTACTGACAAGCGGATTCCTTATTAAAATAGACGAATCAATCAACGATATAGATCATCCAAAATTCAAGGGAGTTTCAAACTTCTTAATCCGTCGCTTAGATGATTTAGGTCTACGCGGCGTCTCGGGTGTCGCACTTCTGATAGTTGCCGTTTATATCTCTCGAAGATTTAAAACATGGCGTCCAATTAATCTTGGAATTCTTGCTTTTCTAGCACTCAATGCCGTTGTCGGTGCATTCAAATATGCACTTGGAAGAACTAAGCCAAAACTCGGTTTTGATATTTTGCATGCTGGTGGAATGTCTTATCCAAGTGGACATGCTTCGAATGCAATTCTTATTTGGGGCGTTATTGCATATTTAATTTATCGCTACGCCCACGTGGATCGATATAACGGTCGCTTAGCAAGTGCGGGAGTTGGATTGCTCTCCCTGACAGTGTGCACGGTATCTCTTCTTCGAAATACACATTGGTTCTCGGACTTGTTCGGAGGCTTACTTCTCGGGGGAGCCTTGCTAGTCCTTATTATTGCAATCGACCGGTTCTTCCCATCTGATAGCCAGCTCCACTAGCGTCTAATAGACTCCGGTTCATGATTGATGGAATCGGTATCGATGTCGTGGACATTAAGCGTTTCCAAGAATCTCTCGATAGAACTCCCACACTCTTAGAAAAACTTTTTACTGAATCAGAGCGAGCCAAGCCAATTCACTCACTTGCGGCTCGATTTGCAGCTAAAGAAGCACTGTACAAAGCGCTCAGTCCAACTCATGGCCTTTCATGGCACGATGCTGAAATCATTAGCCACGAAAACGGCAAGCCAGATTTCTTATTTCGCGGCCAGATTGCTGAACTCATTGATGGAGCTCGGGTTCATCTCTCTCTTTCACACGATGCAGGAATCGCATCTGCAATGGTGGTGATTGAAAGATGAGAGCAGAAGCCCTCGTAGACCTCAGCGCAATTAAATTCAACGTCCAACATTTGAAGAAAACTTCAGGCACCAATTTATTAGCAGTAGTAAAAGCTGATGCCTATGGACATGGTTT
>WLCS01000080.1 GCA_009705185.1 Actinomycetota bacterium | reverse complement strand
CTTTGATGATCTTGAGATATGTCTCAAGTGATGGTGTGACTGTACGTTCTTCGAGTTCTGGATCGAGAATGACCATTAATTCATAGTGACGCATGCGTTAACCCGACCTCCTCTGGACTAAGACGGCCACGGCATTTCCGTGACAGGAGGGTTAATACTCCTGATTCATACAACCCGGTGGGCGGCACGACTCAGGACGCTAAGGGTAACTCTCGCCTGTAGATAAGAGAAATTCGCTCGGAAATACGCGGGATTTTGTATGGCGCCCAGCCAGGCGGATGAGCAACAGCAGTGAGGCTGCGATGCGGATCAGCGTTATTACCGCGTAGGCAAAGACTGGAAGTCCGAATTTCGCGCCGGTGACAGTTGCAAGATGTTGCCAGATTGCGAAATGGTAAAGAATTTCGCAGCCTTGCCAGAACCAAAATATTCCGAGATCTCTTTTATCAATCAATGCAATCACTGCAAGTGGAGTCAGCCAAAGAACATATTGCGGTGAATACACCTTGCTGATTGCCATCACAATGATGAAAACAAAAATTGCTGTGTGTGCAAGAGTTGGTGGATTAGTAAGTTGAAGTAGATAAATTGTGAGCGCGGTTAACCCGATGAGCAGGCAGAGAACTGACAAATAATTTTGGTGTGTGAAATCCGCACCGAGTTGAGAAAGTGCATACCAAATGGATCCCCAATCAGAACCGCGATGGAGATTCATTGAATAAAAACGCCACCAGCCTTCTGGGGTAGTCAGTGCAACCGGAAGATTTATTGCTGCACATGTCGCAATCGAGATAGCTGCGTAACGGAAAAAACCTGAAATCTTTTCACGTCTGAAGAAAATAATCGCAATGGGTAGAAGAAGAAATATTGGCAGAAACTTTGTCGAGATAGATATTCCAAGTAATACGGCGCTCGCGGAATCGCGACTCTTATCAAAAAAATAGATTGCAAGGAGCATCGTTGCTATCGCCCATAAATCCCAATTTATATATAGGGATGCAACCGCTGCAGGGGCAAGAGGAAGTAGATATGAAAATTCTGGTTTTATTCTAAAAACAATCAGGGAAATAAAAATAAAGAGAAGGGCGAGAAGAAATATGTTTCCAAAGAAATATCCATGAGCATTGTGTGGAAATATTTTTGCTGTAAGCCACATAACGCCGCCTTGAATAACGGGATATTCAACAGAATTCTCGGCGCTGCTGTACGCCCACGCCCCTGTATCAAGTGATCTTTCGCCATATAAAGCAGGGATATCTGAATAACATGCGTGTACATATTGAGCTGGAGATTGCCAACCATCTACTTGGCAATAATTAAATTTTGCGAAGCTAAGTAGTGATGCAAGAACGGCTAGAAGTAAAACGATGCGAACGCTTACGCGCATTCTTTAATTACTTCTTCTTCATGCTCTGACGGCCACCGCTTGTCATCACGACTGGATCAAGGCCGCCAATATTTGCTGGCGCTGGGAAGCTCATCTCGGGTTCATCTTTAAGAGCGCCCTTCATAAACGCTGTCCAAATCTTTGCAGGGAATGTTCCGCCCGTAACTGATGTGAGTCCACCAATTCCATTGAGTGATTCTGAAGCGCTATCTCGGAAGAGTGCGACAGATGCTGCAAGTTGTGGTGTGTATGCACTAAACCAAGCAGATGCATTTGATTGCGAAGTTCCAGTTTTTCCAGCTGCTGGTCTGCCGAGAGCAAGTGCAGCTCCACCGGTTCCGCCATTTACGACGCTCTTGAGTGCGTACGTCAGATCAGCCATTACATCAGGTTGGAACACTTGTTGGGTTTGTGGTTTTCCTTGATAGAGAACACCCTTATTAGGGCCAGTAACTGATGCAACCATGTAAGGCTTTGAGTAAATTCCTTGCGCAGCAAATGTCGCATAAGAATTTGCAACATCAATCACGTGCGGGCTTGCTACACCAAGTACAACAGATGGTGTTGCAATCATTGCAACGCTTTCAGGAATACCAGCACGTCGTGCAGCGTCAACTACTTTATCCATACCAGCTTTGATTCCAAGTGGAACAAAGACGGTATTAACAGAGTGCTGTGTTGCAGTCATGAGGTCGATTTGTCCCCATCCTTCGTTTCCATAATTTGAAACTTCATATGGTTTACCAAGATCATCAAATGTTTGTGGTGAATCACCATTCCACATTGATGTCAGAGGTATTCCAGCTTCAAGTCCTGCAATCAATGCAAACGGCTTAAAAGTAGAGCCCGCCAAGGCAATTGACTGGGTGGCATCGTTTAATTGGCGCACTACATAATCTTTGCCACCATACATTGCAATGACTTCACCGGTACCTGGTCTGATTGCAACAAGTGCGGTGTGTAAATTCTCTGGAGCTTTCTTTGGAGTAAATTTAAGAACTGCATCGACTGCCGATTGTTGAGCCTTTGCATCAAGTGTTGTTTTGATGACATAACCACCCACAAGTAGTTGATCTTGTGAGAATCCAAGTTTGCTCAACTCTTTTTGAACTGCATCAATGATGTATCCCTTGGGTCCGCTGAGACTTCCTGATGTAGTACGCGGAACCACTTTCGGCATTTTGGCAGCTTTAGCTTGTGCCTCTGTAATCCATTTCTTATCAAGCATTCCTTGAATTACATATTTAAAGCGATTCTCAAGTCTGGCTTTATTTTCTTTCGAAAGTGCTGGATCGTAATAACCTGGCGAGCGCAAAATACTTGCAATCACAGCTACCTGCGAAACACTTAGCTGGTTCACGTTACGGTTGAAATATTGTTGTGCTGCTGTTTGCACACCATAGGAGCCACGGCCAAAATAAATTGTGTTGAGATAATTTTCAAGAATTTGATCTTTTGTCAGTGCATTTTCTAGCTTCAGGGAAATCACTAATTCTTTGATTTTTCTTTGAATTGTTCGGCTCGGAGTAAGGAACGCTGTTTTCGCATATTGCTGCGTAATCGTCGAGCCACCTTCGCCATTAAGCGAACCGGACTTGAGGTTATTCAGAATTGCTCGCGCGATGCCTGTAGGGCTAAATGCCTTATTTGAATAGTAGTTTCGATCTTCTGCTGCCATTACTGCATATCGAAGTCGCATAGGTATTTTTGCAAGAGGCAAAATTTGTCTGTTCTGCGTTCCGACGCGGCCAATTTCTGAACCATCTGAATATTGAATGATTGTGGATTGGCTATTTACATAGGCGTTTGGATCTGGGATTGAAACTGTGAACCATGCAATCGCGAAGAGAGTTGCGCCTGCGACAAAACCAAAGCCGGCCAGAAATATTCCGGCTCGAATTAATTTGGTTTTAATCATTTCGCTAGATTACTAGGTAAAGATGCTCACTTCAGTGAAGCGAAGTCCTCATCTTCTAATGTGCGCTGACGACGTGGCGCTTTACGCTCGCGGCCATCACCTAATAAATAGGTAGAGCAAAGGTGATTCCAAGAACAGTCTCTGCACACTTCGACTACATAGACGGAGAACTCACCAAATTCCTTCTCCATTTCTTGCAACTCTTTACCATTCTTAATGCGACCTGAAAATTGTCCGAGTTGATCGCCAAAGGTATATCTGAGTTCTACAAGTGAATCCTTCTTACATACCGGGCAATTACGATCTGCTTTCTCGCCGTGATATTTAGCAGCTCTCATTAAATATGGGTCAGCATCACATGCATCAACGACGCCACGAAAGAGAGCGAGCAGGGTCGCTCTCTTATCAAGTGAATAGTCGATGAACCCTCGCCGAGTTTGCATAATAAGAGAAGAATAATCCCCTTTCATTAACTACGCTTCCCGTATGAGCTTCTGGCAATTACTTCGAGACCCGAAACTCTCTCGTTTGCTTCGCATCCGATGGTCTGGGCAAATTACCGATGGCATTTTCCAGAGCGCTCTCGCATCGTTTGTACTTTTTTCTCCAGAGCGCCAAGCAAGTGCTGTTAACGCCGCAGTTGCGTTCGCGGTTGTCTTGCTTCCATATTCAATTGTTGGACCATTTGTTGGAACGCTTCTTGATCGCTTTTCCAGACAGCGCGCAATATTTTTCTCGAACATTACTCGTGCTATTACTCTTGTAATAATTTCCTTCTTAATGTTTAACGGTTTTACTGGTGTCGAAATTACTGTTTTTGTCTTAGTTGCATTTGGGGTTAATCGACTCATTCTTGCTGGGCTATCAGCAGGTATTCCTCTTATGACTCCGCCAAAGCAATTGATTTCTGCAAACGCACTTGCAGTCACTGGTGGTTCTGTCTGGGTTGTTCTAGGCGGTGGCCTCGGTCTTGGAATTCGTAAGTTATTAAATTTTCTTGCTACTGCAGATCACGCAGATGCAGTAATCATCTTGGTGGCGGCTTTCGGTTATCTCGTCGCAGCAATATTTACCTCGCTCATTGGTAAAAGTGAGATTGGCCCTCGCCCTCATGAAATTGTTAAAGGTAGTTTTTCTCAAGGGTTAATCGAGATGCGTGAAGGTTTTGAATTCCTGCGCGAACACGCAGATGCAGCTCGAGGCATTGCAGCAACTGCAATTCACCGTGGAGGTTTAACTGCTCTCACATTAACTGCGCTATTGCTAGAGAGAAATACTTTCAATGATCCTGCAGATAGTGAAGCGGGCTTAGCTGGGTTGAGCTTTACTTTATCTATCGCTGCAGTGGGTTTTGTTATCGGAGCAATCATTGCACCTTACGGTGTGCGGAAAATGGGAAGACATCGTTGGATGCGATTATCTATTTTTGCTGCAAGTGTAGGTTCGCTGATACTTGTTATTGATAGAACACCTGTATTGCTCGCATCCACTGCATTCTTTACCGCTCTTTGCGGGCAGAGTGTGAAAGTAACAAATGATGCACTGGTGCAATCAAAGATTGATGATTACTTCAGAGGACGCGTGTTCTCGGTGTACGACGTTGTTGTAAATGCTGCCATTGTTACTGGAGCGCTCGGCGCAGCGTGGATACTTCCTATCAGTGGTGATTCATGGATATTGCCGTTGCTTGTTTCGGGTGCATGGGCACTTGTTGCCGTCATTGTGTTAAGGCCAGCAAAATTCTTTCTTAAGGGTGTCGCCTAGCTTTCCACCATTGAATGAGTTCTTCCGTGGCGCGCTCTTCACCTAAAGGTCCATTTTCCATACGTAGTTCAAGCAAAAAGTCGAGTGCTTTACCAACATCGGCAGATGGTTTTAGATCCAGAATCTTCATCACTTGTGCGCCATCTAAATCTGGTCGAATTTTAGAGAGCTCTTCTTCCTCTGCAAGTTTTGCGATGCGCGCTTCAAGGCTGTCGTACGTGCG
>WLCS01000008.1 GCA_009705185.1 Actinomycetota bacterium | reverse complement strand
TTCACCTGGGTAACCAAGTGCGATCATCGCAGCTGATGCTGGAACTAGACGCATGATAAGTGACTTTGAAACTTCCTTAGCAAGTGCCAATACAGCGATAACTTCTACAAGTAGAAGTGGAACAGTAAGTAGCCAGTCAACGTAGCGGTATGCCTCGTTGAATGCACCTTGTTCACCTGAAACATTTACAGCCATGCCTTCTGAAGCTTCACCGAATGAGTTGAAGATACGGAAGTAGTGGTAGCCAGCAATGAATGTAACCATTGATGACATCACTAGAGCATTGCGGTACTTAGGAAGAACGCGTGACTGTGATACGAGGGTGTACACAGTGCAAGCGAGCATTGAAATCAAACCGAATGAAAATACGTTATAAACGAGGTTCCATTGGTTGCTGTCGAGTGTTACTGACATGTATTAAGCCTCCGTGAGTGCTTATCGTTGCGGGCCGGTTGACCCACACGTTCAATGGCCCTTGGGGTCCTCGAGGAACTCCAGCGGCCGTCGACAGGAATAGTGTGCGCCTGAATTCCCCAATTTGCACCACCAAATTGCAAGTGTTTTGCATCTTTTTAGGGGATATTGAGCGTGACTTTGAAGAAAAATCGGTAACTTCACCCTGAACGCTACCCTTGGCAGATGATCGCCCAGCTTCGAACTCTGCAAGCTCATAAGGGGTTCACTAGCTTGGCAATCTCTAGGTTTATCTCCAATGTTGGCAATGGCGTCTCCCCGATTGCCTTGGCATACGGCGTTTTGAGTCTCGATGGCGCCGACGGTAAAGATCTTTCGATTGTGATGGCTGCCCGCTTTGGTCCGCTTCTTGCATTCATGCTCTTTGGCGGAGTTATCGCAGATCGTTTTCAACGTAACCGACTTGTTGGCGGAAGTGACATGCTCGGAAGTTTCTTAGCGGCAGTTAGTGCAATCTCATTAATCGCAGGTTTTTCATCTGTATGGCTTCTTGCTTTGATGGGCGCTTTATTTGGAATTCTTAATGCAATTTGGTGGCCCGCAATGTCTGGAGTATTGCCAGAAATTTTGCCGAAAGAGAAGTTGCAGGAAGGTAATGCGGTCATCGGGTTACTGACGAATATTGGTTACATAGTTGGAACACTTGCGGGCGGCATTTTGGTCTCCACTGTAGGCGCCGGATGGGGTTTGCTAACGGATGCAATTTCATTTTTTATTGCAGGCGCGATTGTGTGGAATTTACCGATTATTGGAAAAGTTAAAGAAAAGAGTCCAGGAATTTTGCACGACTTAATTGTGGGCTGGAAAGAATTTATCTCTCGTTCTTGGGTGATTGCAATGGTCTTTGCATTCGCGCTTATCAATATGGCATTTGAATCAATGCTCTCAGTTCTTGGCCCTCTGAACTTTAACGATCCAGAGACAGGACCTCGTCATTGGTCTTATAACTTAGCCGGATTATCAATTGGAATGTTGATTGGTGGAATCTGGGTTCTCAAAGTTAAAATCAAAAAACCACTTTTTCTCGCCATGGTGCTCATTGCAATCTCCGCGGTCTGGGATTTCTCGCTCGCTTTTGACCTTCCTTTAGCGATGACAGTCTTTGCCTCAGTGTTATCAGGAATTAGCCTTGAAGTATTTATGGTCACCTGGAATACATCGCTGCAAAGCCATGTGCCTGAAGAGTCGTATTCACGAGTGAGCTCTTATGACACTCTTGGTTCGTATGGAATTGCGCCATTAGGAATTGTGGTTGCAGGCCCGTTAGCGATGCATTTTGGAGTAAATAACATCCTTTTCATCACAGGAGCAATTACTTTTACAGCTGCCGTACTTTCACTCTTTGTGAAATCCGTTCGCGAGCTAGAAAACCCCTAGGCTTACGACTATGACTACTGACCCCGTCATTACTCCTCCGAAATTACGAGGTTGGTTTCATCTCGCTGCAACCCCTGTTGTCATCATCGCTTCACTGGTTCTGTTTATCCTCAGTCGCGAATCTTTCAAGTTTGCCGTTGCTCTATATTCGTTGACAGCGATTATGTTATTTAGCGTATCGGCTGTTTATCACCGCGTTCCTTGGGTGCCTAGCAAAAAGAAAATTTGGCGCCGTTGGGATCATGCCAATATCAATTTACTTATTGCAGGTTCCTACACGCCATTTGCTGTTGCACTACTTAATGATCACGACAGAAATATTCTGCTTGCAGTCATTTGGATCGGGGCACTTTCAGGGGTCGCAATCAGAGTCTTCTGGGTCGGTGCGCCCCGTTGGTTATATGTCGCCAATTATTTAGCTCTTGGATGGGTAGCAGTTATTTACACACCTCAGCTTTATCGCGAGGGCGGTTTGTGGGTGTTAATTCCAATTCTTGTTGGGGGTCTTTTATATTCCATCGGCGCAATTTTCTACGCGCTTAAATTGCCTGGCCGCAACGCAAAGTACTTTGGCTTCCACGAGCTCTTCCATATTTTTGTGCTCGCCGCATGGATTTCTCAATACTTAGCGGTCTCCTTCGCCATTTACCGAAAGTAGAGAAATGCTCTAATCTTGGCCTCTGCCGGGATGTAAAGCCCCCGACACAGATCCCTTCGATACCGTGAATGAGAGTAGTTACGATGGCCGAGAAGAATTTTCGCAACTGGGTTGGTTTCCGCGATGAAACAGAACGCGAACCAGTAGGAAACCCTGTCGATCGTATTCGCGATCTCGAATCACAACTTGCTGATCTACGTTCTCGCCGCGATATCACTGGTCTCTCACGCGAAGAGTTTGAAATTCTCGCTACTGAAACAGCGATGGCGATGGTTAAGTCCGCGCAAGCACGCGAAGCTAAAGCAAACGCAGCTGCAGAACGCTTAATTACAGAGTCATCACGCAATGCGAAAGACACTCTTGAAAGTGCAGAAAATAAGGCGCGCAGCATTCTGGCAGGCGCCGAAAGTCGTGGCCGCAAGTACATCTCGGCCGCTGAGGTCGAAGCCTCAGAACTCATTAGAGATGCTAGCCGCGAGGCAGCAGCTGTAGCTGATGCAAAGGTGCGCGAAGCAGAATCAATTGTCGATGGAAAGCGTCGTGAAGCAGCAGCTCTTGCAACTGCAGCACGTCGTGAAGCAGAGCGAGTAATTTCTGAAGCGTCAACAAATGTAAATGACTACCGCGCATGGTTAGCTGACATGATCTCTGAGTCAGAGCGTTTATACCGTACACAAACACAAGCTCTTAGCGCAGCAGAAGCAGCGATTGCTCAATCTCGCGAAAAACTCGATTCAGCTTTTGCACGACTTAGCCGCATGCAAGATGTTGTTAACAATGCGATCAACGAAGATGGAACTGTAAAGAAGTCTGCTCCCATTAAAGTTGAAAGCAAGCGCACTAGCCGTGCATTAGAAGCGCCTAAGAAGACAGCTAAGAAAACTTCTCCAAAGCGTAAGTAATTTTCATGGCTGCCAAACGCGGTATCCAATACATCCCTGCAATTGATGGGCTGCGCGCACTTGCTGTAATCGCGGTGATGTTTTATCACTTAGGTTTTTCTTGGATACCTGGTGGATTTCTTGGTGTAGATTTATTTTTTGTAATCTCTGGTTACGTCATCACACGACTTCTGCTTGATTCGATTGCTCAAAGTGGTGGTTTAGATCTGCGCGGGTTTTATATCGCCCGCGCTCGGCGCCTTCTTCCAGCACTTCTTTTTACGGTCATTACAACAACTATTGCAGTTGGAATTTGGGCTCCAGATACCATCAAGCGATTTGTTACAGACCTACCGTTTTCTCTCACAGGAACTATGAATTGGTGGCTAGTTGCACGCCATCAGGATTACTTCGAAAGTATCGGTCGCCCCCCTCTTCTGCAGCACACATGGTCACTGGCCGTAGAAGCTCAGTTCTATTTAATCTGGCCGCTTATTCTTTACTTTATTTTGAAACGTCTAGGAAAGAATCGAATTCCTTTCGCAGCGTTAACAATTGCAGCAGCTTCAGGTATCACGCTACTTCTTGTCTCATTCTCACTTGATGCGAGCAACTCTTCAAAAGTGAGCCACGTGTACTTTGGTACAGATACTCATAGCATCGGCCTTTTCTTAGGTGCAGCACTCGCTGTCAGTTGGATTCCTCAGAATTTCACTACATCAGTTGCAAAAAATGCACAGAATTTCATTGATGGAGTTGGAGTCTTTGGCTTCATTGGAATCCTTGCAACTTTCCTATTTATTGATGAAACCAAACCGACTCTATACAAGATTGCATTCCCGCTAGCTGGAATTTTTGGTGCTGCAATCATTATGTCCGTTGTTCACCCAGCTTCACGTTTTGCGCCAATTTTGCAACACCCAATCTTGATCTGGATTGGCGAACGTTCATATGCAATGTACCTATGGCATTGGATTATCTTTCAGGTAACTCGCCCTACCGTTGATCTCGCTGGCCAAATGTGGGCGCTGTATTCACTTCGAATTCTCATTGTCTTTGCTCTGGCAGATATTTCACTGCGCTATATAGAACTGCCAATCAGACGAGGAGCTATAAAACTCTGGCTCAAAGGACTTAAGTACAGAACGAAGAAGGAGCGCACTCAACAAACTCGGATCTTTGCCGTCATGTTCGCCGTTGTTCTTCTCTGTTCAGCAGTCGTCAGTGTTCGCGCTATTTCACTTGGCAACCAGCAAAGAATGCAGTTAGAGAAAGCTTTATCAACACCTGAAATCAGTGTTGCAAAAGCAGATAACGGTCTTTGGATTACAGGTGACTCGGTAATTTTGGGAATTCGCTCAGTGCTTGCAGAACAGCAACCGATCTCACTCATCAATGCTCGTATTGGCCGACAAGCGCCTGAGCTACGTGAAGTGATTGCACACGATAAAGGTCAAGTAACCCAGTCGCCGGTGATTTTTAATCTAGGTAATAACGGTCTTTTGGTCAGAAGCGATGTTGAAGCGATATTTG
This sequence comes from Actinomycetota bacterium, assembly GCA_009705185.1. GTDB lineage: Bacteria > Actinomycetota > Actinomycetes > Nanopelagicales > Nanopelagicaceae > Planktophila. Next base: position 10,718 of record WLCS01000008.1, on the reverse strand, counting down.
AAATGGTGAAAAATCAACCGAAGATTATTGTAGTAAACACTGCAGTTCCTAGACCGTGGCGCGATGCTAATAATGCACTCATTTCAGAAGTTGCTGCACGTTATCCGAAAATTAGAATCGTTGACTGGAATTCAATTTCAGAGGGCCATCCTGAATACTTTGCACCAGACGGTGTTCACTTAGTTCCTACGGGCGTCGCAGTGTATGTAAAGGAAATCCTTAAATACTTGTAAGCAAGAAGCAGAAGTAGTGAGAAAAGAAAAACCCCGACCAATTTCTTGGCCGGGGTTTTTTCTTACTGAAATTATTCGAACTGACCAGCAAATCCGAATGGTGTAGCTACACCAACTGAGCCATCTGCATACACTGCAGAAACTCTAAATGATGTTGATCCATCTGTTGATGTCTTTGCAAATTCTGCAGAGAGAGTTGTTGCAGAAACTTCAGATACAACTTTCCAGTCTCCTGGGTTTGCACGTGTCTCTACTTTGTAACCCTTCACATCTCCAGCTGGTGCCTTCCACGTAATAACCATTACTGACTTTGCGCTGTCTTTCCAATTTCCGATAAATCGTGATGGAGCTTCACCTGTTGTCGCAGCTGGAGCTTCTTCAGCAGTTGCTTCTGGTGCTGCTGATTCTGTAGCCGCTGGTTCAGCGCTCTCTGTTACAGCTGGAACCGGAGCAGGTGCATCATCGCCATCTTTATTTGAGTTTGAGATAACGATTGCGCCGAGTGCAAGAATTCCAAGAAGAACTACGAAAAGTACCTTCGAATTAGATCCTTGGCTCTTTGCTGCTGGCTTTGCAGCGCTAGCAGAAGATTTAGATGATGCGGCAGGGCGAGATGAAGTCGGAGTAGTTGAGACATTCACTCGTGAAGAACCTACTGAAGGCACTGGAGGAATAACTACCTGTGAACCTGTTGACTTCTTAATTGCAGACTTCTTAACGGCACGCTTTGCTGTCTTCTTAGCAGTCTTCTTTGCAGGAGACTTCTTTACTGCCTTCTTAACAACTTTCTTGGCAGCCTTCTTTGGTGCAGCTTTCTTCGCTGCTGTCTTCTTAACAGCTGACTTCTTCTTTACTGCTTTCTTTGGTGCAGCTTTCTTAGCTGCTGCCTTCTTTTTTACTGCCACTTTTTTATCTCCTTGAGTTGATGAACATCTGGACTAATCTCGCCGGAATATAGGTACAAGTTTAACCTAGGCTCCGCAGCAAAGTGATCACATGAGGTGCTATTGCCCGCAGTGATTTCCCGCGATGGCTGATTGCATCCTTCTCTTCTGCGCTCATTTGTGCGCTAGAAACCAAATAGCCGTCAGGTTGAAAAATTGGGTCATAGCCAAACCCGTGCTCACCCACGGGTGAAAACAAAATCGAGCCATGAAATTCCGCTTCCTCGCAATGGCTTCGTCCATCGGGAAGATAGAGAGCTGCTACGCATGTGAAGTGTGCAGTGCGTTTATCTTCTGGAACATCGCGCAATTGCTCGAGTACTTTCTTTGTGTTTTCTACATCATTGCCATGTTCGCCTGCCCAACGAGCAGAAAAAATCCCAGGATCTCCCCCAAGAAAATCAACGCACAGTCCGCTGTCATCAGCGATTGCTGGAATTCCAGTCGCTAAACACATCTCTCGCGCTTTTTTTAACGCATTTTCTTCGAAAGTTTTCCCGTCTTCAACAACATCATGTAGATCAGGAAAATTCTCAAGCCCCACTAAATCAATTTCGCCAGGGGCGACTGCATCAAGAATGCGCCGAAACTCTTCAATTTTTCCTTTATTCCGAGTTGCTAATAGAAGCGTGTGTGGCATTTATTGAGCGAGTGCTTTTTTCTGTAGGTCAGTGAGGGTTTTGCACCCAGCCACAGCCAAATCGAGCAATGAATCTAAGAGCGCGCGATCAAATGGTGCACCTTCTGCAGTTCCCTGTACTTCAATAAAGCGTCCGTCGCCTGAACACACAACATTCATATCAGTTTCTGCGCGAACATCTTCTTCGTAACAGAGATCGAGCATTGGTATGCCATCGATAATTCCAACGCTTACTGCTGCAACTGAATCTGCAAGAGGTTTAGCCGATGCTTTTACATGTCCTTCTTTTTGCGCCCATGAAATTGCATCTGCGAGTGCAACGTAAGCACCTGTGATTGCAGCTGTGCGTGTTCCGCCATCTGCCTGAAGCACGTCGCAGTCAATAACGATTGTGTTCTCGCCAAGTTCTTTCATATCAACAATTCCGCGAAGTGATCGTCCGACAAGACGAGAAATCTCTTGTGTGCGTCCGCCAAGTTTTCCCTTAACGCTTTCACGATCTGATCGAGTGTGTGTTGCTCGTGGAAGCATTGAATACTCGGAAGTCACCCAACCGGTACCAGAATCTTTTAACCATCGAGGAACACCTGGTGTAAATGAAGCAACACAGAGCACGCGAGTTTTTCCAAACTCAACTAAGACAGATCCTTCTGCATGGTCTAACCAACCGCGAGTAATTTTAATGTCACGAAGTTGATCTACTGAACGTCCATCATTGCGAGCCATGTGCTTCCTCTATCTATAACTAGTGAGTGAATTAATCTAGTGGTGAATTAAAGATCTTGGTGCTGAACAGTTCCAACCTCTGGCCCCAAGAATCGGCGGGCCAAAGATTCGAATGCTTTTGCATCCCCGGTTGCGAGGAATTTATGTGAAGCTGCATCGCTATTTGCTGCACGCAAAAGGTTGTTTTCAACCAATACGCGATACAAATCTTTTGCTGTCTCTTCTGCGCTAGAAACCAATGAAACGCCGTTACCCATTACATACGAGATCACACCTGTGAGAAGCGGGTAATGCGTACATCCCAAAACGAGAGTATCGATATCAGCATCAATCATTGGCTGTAAATATTCGCGAGCTACTCGAGTGATTGCTTCACCGGAAGTTTCACCGCGCTCTACATATTCGACAAATAATGGGCATGCAATTGATTCAATATGTAACTGTGGCGCTGCAGCGAATGCATCGAGATAAGCCTTCGAATCAATTGTGCCTTGGGTTCCAATAACACCAACTCTGCCTGATCGAGTTGCGGCAACTGCGCGACGAACTGCTGGCTGAATCACTTCAATGACAGGAACTGAATATCTCTCTCGCGCATCGCGCAACATCGCAGCACTTGCAGTGTTACATGCGATAACGAGCGCTTTGACTCCTTGGTCTACAAGAAAATCAAGAGTCTCAAGTGAGTAATCTCTGACTTCAGCCAAACTTCTGGGTCCATACGGACCACGTGCTGTGTCACCAATGTAAAGAGTTGATTCATTCGGAAGTTGATCAAGAATTGCTCGAGCAACTGTGAGTCCGCCAACGCCAGAATCGAAGATACCGATTGGCGCGTTACTCATGGATGAAGTCTAACCGCCAAGCGCTTTAAGCCCAAAGAGTGCCGTCTAATCCCTCTGTAGCTTCATCAATATTCGAGCCGTAGACCCCGGTAGATAAGTATTTCCAGCCAGCATCGCAGACAATAAATGCAATATCTGCATTTCTATTATCCGCAATCGCTTCATTCGCCATTGCAATCGCTGCATGCAAAATCGCACCCGTTGAGATACCTGCAAAAATTCCTTCGACTTCTAATAATTCGCGTACTCGCTTCACAGAATCTTCTGCTCCTACTGAGAAGCGGCGAGTTAAAACAGATGCGTCATAAAGTTCTGGAACAAATCCCTCGTCGATATTTCTTAATCCATACACTAATTCGCCGTAACGCGGTTCGGCCGCAATAATTTGTACATCTGGCTTCTGCTCGCGTAAATAACGACCCGCGCCCATAAGAGTTCCGGTTGTGCCTAATCCCGCAACAAAGTGAGTGATTGTTGGAAGGTCCTTAAATATTTCCGGACCAGTGCCTTTGTAATGAGCTTCAGTATTTGCTGGATTACCGTATTGATAGAGAAATACATATGTTGGATTTTTCGCAGCGATTTCTTTTGCAACGCGCACTGCTTCATTTGATCCACCTGCTGCGGGAGATGAAATTATCTCAGCCCCCCACATTTCAAGAAGTTGTCTACGTTCAGGGCTTGTATTTTCTGGCATGACACAAATCAATTTGTAACCACGAACTTTTGCAGCCATCGCTAATGAGATTCCTGTGTTGCCACTTGTTGGTTCAAGAATTGTTGAACCTGGCTTGAGTAATCCATCGCGTTCTGCAGCTTCAATCATTGAAAGAGCTGTTCGATCTTTAATCGATCCGGTTGGATTGCGATCTTCCATTTTCGCCCAAAGACGAACATTGGGTGCAGGTGAAAGTCTTGGTAAACCTATGAGTGGTGTATTCCCAACAGATGATTCAAGGGAGTCGTATCGCGCCAAAATTAACCACCGGCAACGGCGGGCAAGATAGTTATTGAATCTCCATCTTTAATGGGAGCTTGAAGTCCGCCTAAGAATCGAACGTCTTCATCATTGACATAAATATTGATGAAACGACGTAGCGCACCGTTCTCAAGAAGTCGCTCGCCTAGTCCTGCATACTGCGAATCCAAATCAGTGATGACATCGGCCAGAGTTGCACCTGCTGCCTCTACGTTTTTCTGATCTTTCGTATAAGGGCGCAAAATAGTTGGGATACGAACTTCGATTGACATATGCGCATTATGTCGAAAAAACGTGGCGAACTCTAATTGAGAATAACGACGGGTTCCTCTGTGACTGCTCCATCGATGATGCGATAAGAACGGAACTCAGTTGCAGGTGCAATCTCTTTGCGGGTAGAGACCAAAACATAATGTGCGCCGGGTTCGCCAGCGTAAGAAATATCTGTGCGTGAGGGATACGCCTCGGTCTCGGTATGCGAGTGATAAATGACGACAATTTCTTCGTCGCTGTCATCTATTTCTCTGTAGAGAGAGAGTAAGTCTTTGGGATCAAACTCATAAAAAGTTGGAGAGTGTGCTGAGTTCACCATTGGTTTATGGCGAAGAGCTTTATCTGAACCGATTGGTCCAAGGATTACTCCACAGCATTCATCTGGATATTCCGCTCTAGATTGCTCAAGGATTGCGTCTACAAAAGCGCGCGAGATTTCTAAAGTCATATGACTATCTTAACGTTATTTCTTTTAAGAATTTCCAAGTTGAGATTCTTCATCTTCATCTGCATCATCAATGAGAGCAGAGAGCAGTGTTTCTTGAAGCCAACCCAGCCAGGTGTAAACCGCATACACGCCACGAAGTGGATCATCTGGTGAAAGTATCTCTAGATGCTCGTTGGAATTTTCGCCAACCTTGAGTCGCACACCTAGTGCTAAACGGATGTCGTTGATTGCACCCAACCAAGCATTGGCATTGTCGTGATCTAAATCGACGATTCCATCATCTGAAGATTTCAGATGTATGCGCATTGATATCGCATGTGCTTGTTTTTTTCCTCGCAAAGTAGATTCTGTATATCTACGGAATTCAGATGCATCCACTGAATCTGCATATGCATTTGGAAGTAACCGATGTAAAACTTCATCTTCGGGCGGAGAATCGTGCGAAGTTATTCCCACCATCGCCGCTAGTGGATCTTCATGACCATGATCGGTTCGCTCTGCCAAAAGTTCTATGATTTGTTCGCAGAGATTAAGCAGTACTTCTTTCTCGCTATCTGCAAAATGAGCAACGTAGGAATGATCGCCGTGGCGCTTAAATCCTTCCGTAGCGGTCATAGTTGATCTCCGCGCTGAAGGGTGGCCCATAAACCATATTCGTGAAGTCGAGCTACATCATGTTCCATCTCTTCGCGACTTCCGGTTGAAACAATTGCTTTTCCGTCATTATGAACTTGCAACATCAATTCAGTGGCGCGAGCTTTTGAATATCCGAATAACTCCATAAATACATAGACAACATAAGTCTGAAGATTTACCGGGTCATCCCAAACGATGGTCACCCAAGGTGTATCGCCAGAAAAGATTGCACGAATCTCTTCTTCGATTTTATCGGCGGTTTTTACCATCACCGGATAATGATATTAAATGTTTGGCCAGTAACAGCGCTCCAGTTTGAATCTTCACGCAGCACGACTCGCAGAGTCATAATGCTTCGACTCTGTGCTGGCACGGTGAAAGTGAATTGACCGTTTGCATCTGTGATCGCTTTGTCATCAAGCACTTTCCACTCGTTATTCACTAGTCTCTCAAGAGTCACACCAATATCTGCAGCTCGTGGGCGCGCACTACCAGCGAGAGTAAATGACTTCCCAGACTTCACTGACGTTGGTGGTTCGATAACGATTCGACGAAGAACGGATACGGCAATCTCTTGGGAAATTCCTTCTGTTCTCTCCCACGATGACTCTGTATAAAGTCTGAGCGTTGTAGATTTTCCAAGAATCAATGACTTTTCAACTCTTCCCTCTGCGTTGGTTGGCACTGTGGCCAATAATCTCCATGTCGCATCAGCAGGTGACTTGGATTCAATTCGCACAGGAATATTTACGAGAGGCGATTTATCTTTAATTGCGAAGAGCGAATTAATTGTTACTGCTTCGCCGTAGTTGATTTCGTTCTTATCTACACTCGCTGTGACATTTACTTGATCTGGCGCAATCTCTTTAGCGACAGTTCGAATCGATTCCATGGCAAGCGGTTCTTCCATGCCAAATGTCCATGCTGTAATTCCACCAATTCGATATTTAGTGACAAGAGCTGCACGCAGCGCCCATCCCTTCGCATCTTGGTACCACGCTGTTCTGGTTGCAGTACATGATGTGGAGAGCCCACTTGCTGTTGTTCCGTTATAAACCTTTTGGTAGGTGAACGAGACTTCGCCATATTGTTCGTTATACGTAGGCGTTGCACCATAAGTTGATGCAAGAGTGAGAGCATCGCGCATCACAAATGTTGCAGCTTTAGCGCCAACTTTTACCGAGTTCGAAACATTCGACGGACACACACCTGATACTGCGGTAACCCAATCTCTTCCATATCCGGGAACACCAACAAAAACTTTAGAGGCAGGCATGATGGAGACTGCATACTGCACTGTTCTCTCTGCCCAGGTAATTGGTCCAAGTGGGCCAACTTTAGAAACTGAATAGTCATAAGTCATGATGCGAAGTTTGTCGATTGATGAAGCAATATCTGCCCACGCATAGACGTAATAACCTTTTTGCTTATCTGCAGGATTCAGAACATATGGGGTAGAAACGGAGAGCAATTTTTTCTGAGAATGGAGTACGACAGCTAATTCTTTGACAAACGTTGCCCAGAGCGGCGCCGTAGCTTTCCAGGTGGTATTTCCATCTACAAATGCGAAACCTTCAAAATCTAAATCAATTCCATCATAATTATTTGTCTGAACAAGATTCATAATGGCGGTAATAATCTGTTTTCTGGATGTTGGTGACTTAAGCAGGCCAGCGAGAACACCCTTTGCAGTTCCATCAGTAATCGTTGGGATTATTTGAAAATTCGCATTGCGAAGTGCGGCAAGCGGTTCTGAAATTGGAATACTTGGATTAGCTGGTGCATACAAATCTGTAATGCCAATTGCTTTCGTTTTTTCCGTGTATTTCAAGGTGTACCAAAAAGGCATCACTTCTTTAATGAGATCAGCGTTGTTCAGAGCGTCGGGCAGCGCCGTTTTCATCGAATAATAAGGAATCCAACCGGTAAGAATTTTCCTCGGAACCGCATCTGCAGAAGATGTTGGCGCAGATGTTGCAAATAGTGATGTCACGAGCGAAATCACAATTGCTGCGGATAACGAAGAGCGCTTGAATCTACGCATTCTTGTTCCTGAGATGCTTTTGAATGTAGGAATAGATATGGCTACCGAATTCACGATCGAGTGCCCAGATGTTCAAACCCAATGATGCGAGTGAAATTATCCTAAGGAAAAGTGGTATCGGCCCGAACAAGAAGAAGCCAGAAACCATTGTGCCAAGTAATCCGTTGATCACAACAAGAGTTCTTCTGGCTACAAATGCCACTGGATGTGAAGTAGCGCCAGTAATTAGACGACTGGTGAGAAAAAATCCAAGAGGTCCACTAAAAAAACAAATGAGGACCAAGATGGAAACAACGAGAGCTAGCGATTCCATGAATAGCTCTCCCACGACTCGGTTGTTACTGCAAAGAGTGCCATATCAATTTGGCGACCATCATCGCGCGTGACCTTGTTTCGCAGAACACCCTCCTTTTCATAGCCAGCCGAGATGAGTAAACGTTGAGAAGCGAGATTATCTGTATCGACAAGGCCTTCTATTCTGCGGAAACCAATTTCTCTGATTCCGAGATCAGTAATTATTTGGGCAGCTGTTGTGCAGATTCCTTTGCCGCGAGCTGAAGAGTCCATCCAGTAGCCAATTTCTGCAGTGTGATTTTTAACATTGATCGTGTGCAATGAGATAACACCAGCAAATTGCGCATCGCTTCCGTTTCCGTGTTCGATGACGAAAAGAATTTCTCTACGCTCTGCAAATGCAAATGGATGAGAACGAACAAACTCAATTGCGTGATCCATCGTGTAGTGAGCAGGGACAGTTGTAAACGCCGGGATCAAAGGGTCTTGGCACGCGTTGAATATTGCGTCAATATCATTTTCTGTACTTGGGCGAAGCGTGACGAGCCCATGAGACAGCGTTGCAATCTCATTCGGCCACCAGATCATGCGTCAATCTTATGGCAGAGGGTCTGCGTTAGCAGGTCCGTGAGTGGAAGTGTTAGCCAACCATTTCAGAATCACGTTGACGACTTTGGTCGTGAGTACAACTCAAATTCGATGGAAGTGACGCACAGTTATCGCAGAGCAAAATTAACTGATGACATGATGCTGTGTTGCAATTGCGGAAATCTTTTGTTGGCGCGCTGCACTTGTCGCATTTTCCAATGACTTTGGCTTTGTCAGAGAAATCCATCGACATGCGATCATCAAAGATATAGAGAGAGCCTTCCCAAGAACCTTCATCGCCGAATCTATTTCCGTACTTCACGATGCCGCCGTCGATTTGGTAGACCTCATTAAAGCCGCGATTTTTCATAACGACAGAGAGAATTTCGCAACGGATTCCACCTGTGCAATAAGTAACAACCGGCTTATCTTTGAGGTGGTCATACTTTCCGCTTTCAATTTCTGCTACGAAATCGCGAGAAGTTTCGACATCAGGTACGACAGCGTTTTTGAATTTTCCAATTTTTGCTTCGTAAGCGTTACGTCCGTCGAAGAAGACGACTTCATCGCCACGTTCTTTTACTAACTCATTTACTTGCTCTGGACGCAAGTGAATTCCGCCGCCGACGACTCCGTTTTCATCGACTTTAATTTCATCTGGATTTCCAAATGCTACGAGTTCATCTTTTACAACGACGCGAAGTCGTGGGAATTCATTTCCGGTTCCGTCCGACCATTTGAAGACCATGTTTTTGAATCCTTGGTAGCGGCGAGTTTCGCGAACATATTTTTTTACATCGGCCATTTCGCCACCGACTGTTCCGTTGATTCCATGCTTTGAAATCAAAATGCGACCCTTGAGATTGAGAGTCTCGCACAATTGTTTCTGCCAAAGACGCAGCGCCTCTGGATCTGCCACAGGTGTAAACCCGTAATACAGAACCACCTTATTTAGCTTCGGGGCGTGCTTGTTCACGGATGCATTCTATAACGTCCACTCGGAGTAATAAAACGGTCGATTTCCCTACCCATAGTTACGCCTACGAAAATACTTTTCCACATAATCTCAATCTCCTCGTGACTCGCGCACTCAATGTCAGCGCAACACTTCACTATCACCACATGACAACAGCGCACCTACACGATGTGGATTCCATATCCCGCGAAGTCGCAGCGCTGCTCTCTGCAATTCCTAGTGCAACCACACTTCAAAAACTTGCAGTAATTGATCCATTTACTCTCAATGCCAGCGACAAGATTGATTTTCTCTCTGCACTCGAGCGACAAGATGGATGGTTATTTGCTCTAAAACAACGTGCAATTACCGCGGTGGCTGGCGCTCAACCTTCCGAAGGTGAAGGTGCAATGTTTGGAGTCGATGAATCCGAGCGCGAAGATGTTTCAACGGCGCTCAGACTTGCGCCCGCAACTGCGCAATTTCGAATTGATGTTGCTAGAACGCTCGTCAACAATCTTCCAAATACTTGCTCGGCACTAGCTTTTGGAGAAATCTCATCTGCGCATGCAACAGTTATTGCGCGCGAGACCGCATCTGCTATTCGGGATGGAATGAGTGAGCACGCAATCTTTGAAATCGAATCTAAGGCAATCGCATTTGCTGAATTTCACACGCCTGGACAGGTCGCCAATCATGTACGCAATTCAGTTGCTAAATATGCCCCCGAAGAATTCGAAGATGTCACAACGCGGGCGAATTCAATGCGGCGCGTCAGTTGCTATAACGATTCCGATGGAATGTCTACTGTCGTTGCAATTCTTCCAGCCGCAGATGCCCAAATAGTTATGAACTCCATCGAAGCATTCATTCTGCGTGAAGAATCCATTGGAGCCATTGATCCACTTAAGCGCAATAAAGATATGAAGCGTTCTGATGCGCTCACTGCTATCTGTTCAGATTTCTTATCAACAATGTCGCAGGAAGTTCTTCCTCATCGCAGACCTCTTACAGTAAATGTGACAATCGATCTACCAACACTTCTTGGCCTCGCTGAAAATCCAGGACAACTTGCAGGTTACGGTCCTATCCCAGCAGCAGTAGCTCGCGAAC
>WLCS01000079.1 GCA_009705185.1 Actinomycetota bacterium | reverse complement strand
GGCAGTATCGAAAATTACCGCAAAACCAGAATTTGCTCGATTTGTATTATTGGCGCCACCATTCCACTGTGCCCACATGACAGGTGATGAAGTTGTCTGGCTACCACTGTTATAGCCATCTTTGGTGTAGCTCCAGTAATTTTGATCATCTGTATAGGCCCTGAAATCGAGAACAACTCCATCGCAGGTGCGCTTCCATGAGTTTACGTTGGTGTCGTAGTACTGACCTGGGTGAGCGCTGATTGCATCTGACTGAGAACCGTAACCATCAGCAGAGTAACCAGTTCCGACAGGAGTGAGGTTAAGTCCTGAAACTTGAACGCGATCAAGGCGGAAGATTGAGCGTCCATTGTCATAACTTGAAACCGGAGTAATTGAGAATCCGTCTTCATCGCACGCAGCAGTTTGTGCAACACCTTGACCGAACTCAACATTGTCGCCTTGGTTGAGTGAGATGTTGGCTGCAAATGTTGATCCAAGACCGACAAGGCTTACAACGCCACCAACGCGAAGTGCTTTCTTGTAGTTCTTGCCCTTTTTAGAAGGAGTGGACTCTGGGTTCAGGTTTAATGACATTCCGGGATTCTAACGAAAGGCGAATCCTTTTTCCACTTCCCTATGGGTGTCCCTAGGGGCGGATTTGGCTGAGATATTGCTGAGTTAGAACAGTTCTCATGATCTTGCCATTCTCATTGCGGGCGATTGAGGACATTGTTAAGACCGCGGCGATTGGGAATGGGGATTTCTTGGCCATGGCCTTTTCGAAGTGCTCTGGGATGAAATCGTTATCGGTAACAAGAGCAAGTGCTAGCTGTTCAACTCCTGTTGGTCCAGGGATTGCAAATGTTGCGCAATCAACGACTCCTAACTGGGCAAGCGCAAGTTTGTCGATGACTTCTGGGTTCATCTTCACTCCCCCAAGATTAATTACTTCATTGATGCGACCTTGAAGAACTAGTCGGCCTTCGGAATCGAGGTATCCCAAATCTCCCGGATAGAAGAATCCGTCTTTGAAAAATTCCGTGGCCGCTGCAGGATTTTTGTAATACGACGTTGCCATCTCAGGGCGGCGGTACCGCACGATGCCAACTTCACCAGCTGGTACAGGTGCATCGTTTTCATCAACGATTTGCAAAGTGACATCTGAATGCATAATCGTGCCTGCATAATGTAAGCCGTCCGCGTGACTTGTAATTTCTTCAATAGAAATGTTTCCGGCTTCTGAAGATCCGTATGCATTATAGATCTGGCAATCAAGTTGTGCCTTGATGCGATTAATCAAAGGTTGGGAAGGTGGGCTCCCTCCCATGATGATTGTCTTGAGAATTGGAAGTTGAGTACCAGTTTGGGTTTGCACATCTAGAAATGCGGCAATTTGTGCTGGTGAACCAATTAAGGTGCGGATTGGATAAGTACGTAACATTTTCGCAAGGCGATGATCAGTGAAGAAACAGCTGTAATAAGTTTTTCCGGCAAGTAGATTTTTGAGAGCAAGGCCGTAGGTTTGACCAGAACCAAATGGGTACATGGAAAGTACATGATCAAGACCTGCTAGATCGTAAGAGCTCTTTCGGACGGCTAAATCATCAAGATCTTCGGCGCTGATAGAAATGTATTTAATGCGACCAGTTGTACCGCTTGTCGATGCCAGGCGTGCCAAATCTGAAGGATTTGCATAGCCCGGAACTTCACCATCCTCTGGTCCATCATTGATGCCGGTCAAGATTTCTGCATCGAGCAGCATTGTTTTTTCAGTTGGAAAGTTTGAATGTGCCTTGATTGTAATTAACCAATCAGGGGTCGCTTCGGGACTGAAGTTGCTGAAATTATTCTTCGACATTGTCGTAATTCCAAGGCGTTGAAGTGCGAAAGTGAAGTGGTAATCAAGATAAGTGGGTAAAAGTGTCGCTACCAATTGACCAGGTTTCAGGCCTTTACTGTGTAAGTAATGAGCAATTTTTCTTGTGTACAGATCTAGCTCGCGGAAAGAAACTTCGTGAGCCTCATCGACAAAAGCTAGCTCTTTTCCATGAGTCTGAGCTTTCTCGCGAATGAAATCGAAATCACGAATACTCATGAACGGATACTCGCATGAAGTTGATCTCTTAAAGTAAGGAAAGTTGCATCAGAACGCGTCTGCATCTGCACTCGTGGTCGCTTGAGATTGACTGATAAATCCAAACTGAGTTGGGCAGGAGAACCACTTAATACCAGGACTCGATCGGCCATATAAATTGCTTCGTCCACATCATGAGTTACCAGCAAAGTTGTTGTTCCATGGCTATGCACAAGGTTGGAAACTAAATCTTCAAGATCAAGGCGCACATAGACATCAACTGATGCGAAAGGTTCGTCTAGGATTAAAAACTTTGGTTTCATTACCAATGCGCGGGCAATAGCAACACGTTGTTGCATGCCGCCAGATAATTGCCATGGAAAGAGGCGTGCAGATTCTGTGAGCCCCACTTCTTCAATCGCTGCCTGGACTCGGCTCTTGCGTTCTGATGCTGAAATATCTTTACCTTTAAAGGGAAGTGCAATATTTTTTTCTACTGTAAGCCATGGGAATAATGAACGAGAATAATCCTGAGTAACAAAACCTAAGCTCTCAATAGGCCCATTGATCACTTGTGAGTCAATCAAAACTTCGCCCTGTGATGGCCTGACTAAGCCTGCAATTGTTCGTACCAGCGTGGATTTTCCGATTCCAGATAAACCACAAATTGCGACAACTTCGCCGGGGTTTACATCAAAGGAGAGGTTTTCAATCACCGATGTGTTGGAGTTCTTTCGAATGTATGAAACACCAAGGTTTTTTACAACCAGATTAAGTCCTGAGTCTTGATCTGATTTCACTGTAATCCCTTCGATGTGAAGTACCAAGGTGCAACCTTGCGCTCGAGTAAGCGGAATCCTTCAGTGAGAAGTAAACCGATAATGCCGAGAGTCAGAATTCCGACCCACATATCGGTAATCATATATGTCGATTGCGCTCTGATAACAAAAGCGCCCAACCCTTTGCCTGAACCAATCATTTCGCTGATGACCATGACAAGAACTGCGATTTGAATTGAAGCTTGTAGGCCAGCCAAGATTTCACCGGTGGCTGCCGGAATGCGAACTTGAAATAGTGATCTGAAATATCCAAAGCGCGCTAGCTTCGAATAATCGAGCATGTTTGGATCTGTATTTGCAACTGCTCTTAAGGTTGTGAGCAAGACTGGGAAAAGTACTGCAACCGCAACTGTTGTTACACGTGAAGAAAGCCCGATTCCAAAGAGAGCAATAATTACTGGAACTTTTGCCGCACTTGGAATGCTTCTAATGAAATTTGTGATGGGTGTAAAAATTTCGCGAAGCATCTGATACGAACCCAATATCGCTCCCAGAATTAATCCTGCAATCGATCCAATGAGATAGCCAGCAAAAAGGGTGAAGAGACTTGTTACGAGCGATTGCGATAGCCACTCTTTTGTGTACACATCCCCTGTCGCTGCAACAATCTTAGAAGGCGCAGGAAAGAATGGGTTTGCTGCTATTCGCGTGGTTACTTCCCAGAGTGAAACAAAGAGAATTGGAAACCACGTGAATTTCACGATCAATGTAAGTGCGCGCTTCATACAGAAACTTTCCACTTAAACAATCTCTTTTCAACGATAGTGAAAGAGGAATAGATAAGGACTCCAGTAATGCCCATGACAAATACATAAGAGAAAACACGATTGGTGTCGGCATTGGCCTGTGCAAGATAGAGACGAGAGCCAAGTCCTGGCGTGCCTGCCACAATTCCTGCTGCAACTACCGTTCCAAATGCGCGGCTAGCACAAAGCCTCATGCCAGTACCAAGAAGTGAAACTGTCGAAGGAAGATAGAGAAATAGGACTTGCACCATGCGTGGAAGTTGCATCAGCTTGGAAGCTTCTATCAATTGTTTTTCGGTGTCAGCTATCCCCCGAACTACATAGGTGACAAAAGTAAAAGTGACAACAAACGCTGAGAGAATGACTGCGGTTCGCGCAGATGATCCGATCGATGCAATCAATAGAGGAAGCATCACAACGGAAGGAATGACGCGAACAAAATTCAGAGTTGCTCTACTTGCAAGCTCTGCATCTCTGCTCAAGCCAATACAAATACCAATGGCAAGTGCCGATGCAGTTCCGATGAGGAAACCCAAGAGCGAGATCCAGAGTGTGAGAGTTAAATCTTTCCAGAAACTCACTTCGGTAATAAGCGAAGCGAAGTTGCCTAAGACGCTCCACGAATGCGGGAAACTATTACTGCGAACTACAAGTGCAGCGAGTTCCCACAGAAGGAAGGATAAAACAGCTATCGCAACGAGCCTTTGCGTTTTTGATAGCTGCTTCATAGGCAGATTCTTTCAGGTCTATCTGAAGATTGCAGGAATCGCTGTGATTTTTTTCTTCGTAAAGCCAATCTTGAAGAGCTTCTTCGGAATATATGAAACGTCATCCGCCACAATATTGCGCTCAATCATGTATGGAAGTCTGACCTTTGCTGCTGCAGCCGCTGTGACACCAGTGAAGTCCTGAATTGTCTTTCTATAAGAAACTTCATTTGCAGGGTTATTGAGCAACTTATTGATTTCAAGTGTTGCGCTCTGGAATGCCTTAAACGCTTTGCGTTTTGCGGTTGTTATCGAGGAAAGGCTTGCATAGACCACTGCAACGCTTGCATCATTTTTCGATCCTGGCTCTGCGAAGTAAGCATTTGGATAACCAATTACTTTTCCGCCGCCGAGAACAATCTGAGTTGCAAATGGGTCGTTCACAATAGCTGCATCAATATTTCCGCGAGCTAGAGCATCGCCCATCTGCTGGCTTGTAAGAGTCAAGAATTCAACTCTTCTGTAGTCAGCGCCGAACTTAGTCATTGCAATTGATGTTCCGGCGTGATCAGAACTCAAGAACGATTGAATAGCAACTTTCTTGCCTTCAAGATCTTTCCAGCCATCTACAGGAATCGAAGATCCTTTACCCACGATAAGTGCTGTTTGAAGAAGTAGCTCATTTGGGAAAAACGGCTGAATCTTTGCTCTGGTTAATTCCTGTGGTGTGTATCCATGTCGTGGAGCAACAATTACTCCAGAGAAATTCTCGTTTGCATTAGCTAGGAAAAGATTAAGTGGTGTTGTGATCGAAACATCATAAGAACCGCCAACTAGTCCTGCTGCACCGATCTGAGTTGTAGCAACAACGGTGGTTTCAATCTCTAGTCCGTACTTCTTAAAGCAACCCTGTTCAATTCCCCACTTCACGCTTGGCAGCTGCGTGAGTTGACCAGCAACCTTAAGAGTTCCTAGTGGCTTTGCGGCCGTCTTCGTTGACGCACAAGCAAGCTCTGCTGCCTGAGAAGGTGCCGCGATTGCACTTGAGAG
>WLCS01000078.1 GCA_009705185.1 Actinomycetota bacterium | reverse complement strand
TTCGCGTTCCTGCGAAAGTGAATTTGCAATTATCTGTTGGCCCTCGAGAAGCAGATGGCTTTCATAATCTTGTATCTGTATTTCAAGCAATCTCAATTTTTGATGATGTGACAATTACTAAGAAGAGCCCAGGCCATGGGATTTCAATCTCCATTACTGGCGAACACACACATGGCGTACCTGAGGATCAATCGAATTTGGCTGTAAAAGCAGCTGCTTTAGTAGGTTCAAAATTTGATTTTGATGTTGATGTGCACATCGAAGTAAAG
Source organism: Actinomycetota bacterium (assembly GCA_009705185.1). Lineage (GTDB taxonomy): Bacteria > Actinomycetota > Actinomycetes > Nanopelagicales > Nanopelagicaceae > Planktophila. Next base: position 5,251 of record WLCS01000078.1, on the reverse strand, counting down.
AAATCGATTCCCGTTGCTGGCGGGATGGCAGGCGGAAGTGCCGATGCGGCAGCAACTCTGGTTGCCATGGATTCATTATTTGATCTTGATATGTCCCGCGATGAGTTGCATGCATTGGGTTCAGAACTTGGTAGCGATGTTCCGTTTATGATTTCAGGAGGCACTGCAATTGGGCAGGGTCGCGGAGATCAATTAACTGCAGCACTTTCTAGAGGGACGTATCACTGGGTGCTCGCACTTTCTAGCGTTGGATTATCAACACCTGCCGTGTATTCAGAATGCGATCGCATGCGCGCAGAATTAGAGATTGCTCCACCAGTTGTGTCAGATGTACTTATGCAATCTCTTTTAGCTGCAGATGCTGATGCAGTTGGCCGCGCACTCGTTAATGATTTACAAAGCGCTGCATGTTCATTGCGTCCAGCGCTAAGTTTAGTTCTTGAAGTCGGCCGCGATTATGGCGCTCTCGGTGCAATAGTTTCAGGCTCTGGACCCACTGTTGCATTTTTAGTTGCCGATGAAGATTCAGGATTAGATTTGGCAGTTGCTCTTACTGCAAGTGGAGTCGTGGGAAGCGTTGCTCGTGCACACGGACCAGTCCACGGCGCAAAAGTTATTTAATCTGTATTTGAATCAAACTCTGTAACTAGCGTGCTCAGAAGAGCAGCAAGTTGTTCGCGATCTTTTGACGACAAGTCTTTGAGTAATTCTCTTTCATTTTCGAGTAAATCTTCCATCGCTGCATCAACTGCGCGGATTCCGGTTTTTGTTAACGTGACTAAAGAACCACGACCATCGTTGGGATCTGGTTCGCGAGTAATGAGTTGTAATTCTTCAAGTCTGTCTAAACGATTCGTCATGGTTCCACTTGTCACCATCGTTTCTTGCATTAATTGACCTGGAGATAATTGATAAGGCGCACCTGCTCTGCGCAGTGCTGCTAAAACATCGAAGCCCCAATTTTCAAGATCACCAAATGCATCTCGGCGAGCAATATCGAGATGGCGCGCAATGCGGGTGATGCGGCTGAGAACGTAGAGGGGGGAGAGGTCTAAATCCGGACGTTCGCGCTTCCATGCCGCAACAAGGCGGTCTACTTCATCGCGTTGGTTCATAAGAAGTGAGTTTAGTGGTCGCGAGCACTACCGAATATAAGGGAGAATATAGGTTCCGCCATTGTGTAGTGGCTAGCACATGGGCCTTTGAAGCCCAGGGTCCAGGATCGATACCTGGTGGCGGAGCAACTACACTTAGTACATGAGCCTTGAAACCGTAGTGATACTTGCTGCGGGAGAAGGAACGCGTATGAAGTCTTCTACGCCAAAAGTTCTTCACTCAATTTCAGGTCGAACACTTGTTGGTCACGTCTTGCACGCTGTCGATTCTTTATCGGCCAAACAAGTACGAGTTGTAGTTGGCGCGGGCCGCGAACAAGTTGAATCGCATATTGCAGACATCGCCCCACATGCCGTAACAGTTTTTCAAGAAAAGCGCGGCGGCACGGGACATGCAACTCAGTTAGCGCTCGAAGGTTTAACGCCTAAGGGAACGATTTTAATTTTGGCTGGTGATACGCCAATGCTCACTTCGGCATCACTTTCACAATTGCTTGAGCATCACGCATCAGGTGGTTTCGTTGCTTCGGTGATGACTGCCGAACATCCAGATCCAACAGGGTATGGCCGCATTATTCGCGGCGATGATGACCTACTGGTTCGAATTGTTGAAGAGCGCGATGCTGATGAAATTGAGCGCGAAATTATTGAAGTGAACTCCGGTGTTTACGCATTCGATGCCGCAAAACTCGCTGGAGCAATTGGAAAGTTGAAAGCTGATAATTCTCAAGGCGAGCTGTACTTGACTGACGTCATTGAAATCTTGCGCAATGAGGGCGGAAAAATTTCAGCTGTGTTGATTGAAGATTTCATTGAAATCCTCGGAGTAAATGACCGTGTGCAATTAGCAGAATCTGCAGCTCTATTACGCGATCGCATCAACGAAGATTTAATGCGCGCAGGTGTGACGATTGTTGACCCATTAAGCACCTGGGTTGATTCCACTGCCAGCGTTGAAAAAGATGTCGTGCTGATGCCTGGAACATCAATTGGTGGGCGTACAACAATCGCGTCAGGAGCCGTTATTGGACCGCGCACTTCATTGCAGGATTGCACAGTTGGTACCGGCGCTCGGGTACTTGAATCACATTGCACTGAAGCAATCATTGGTGATTCAGTCAATGTTGGTCCATTTACTTTCCTTCGCCCAGGAACAAAATTACTTACAGGTTCAAAAGCCGGCGCATATGTTGAAATGAAGAACGCAACTCTCGGCGAAGGTTCGAAAGTTCCACATCTTTCATATGTTGGCGACGCAGTAATCGGTGAAGGCAGCAATATCGGAGCTGCAACAATTTTTGTTAACTACGACGGGGTCGAAAAGCATTACACCGTAGTCGGAGATCACGTCCGCATCGGTAGCGATTCGATGTTGGTTGCGCCAGTAACAATTGGCGACGGCGCATATACGGCGGCCGGATCTGTAATTACTGAAGATGTTCCAGCCGGCGCGATGGGTGTTGGCCGAGCAAAACAGAGAAATGTAATAGGTTGGGTTCTGCGTAAGCGCCCTGGTACAAAATCTGCTGAGGCGGCTTCGCGCCACAGTAGTGACGAGCAGAAAGGCTAACTTCCTTGAGCGAGATCCGATTGTCCTCAGAGAAAAAACTTCGTCTTTTTTCAGGTCGCGGATTTCCAGAGTTATCAGAACAAGTTGCCACCGAGTTAGGTATTCCGCTTACACCCACTTCTGCTTACGACTTTGCGAATGGTGAAATATTCGTTCGCTTTGAAGAATCAGTTCGTGGTTGTGATGCTTTTGTTATTCAGTCACACTCAACTCCAATCAATAAACAAATCATGGAACAACTCATCATGATTGATGCTCTCAAGCGCGCATCAGCAAAACGCATTACAGTCGTTGCACCTTTTTATGCATATGCTCGTCAGGATAAGAAGAGCCGCGGTCGCGAACCGATTACAGCACGACTCATGGCAGATTTATTTAAGACTGCTGGCGCAGATCGACTCATGGTTGTTGATCTTCATACATCACAAATTCAAGGATTCTTCGATGGTCCCGTAGATCATTTGTTTGCTCTACCAATGTTGGCCAATTATGTTGGCAGCAAAGTTGATCGCTCAATGCTGACAATCGTTTCTCCAGACTCAGGTCGAGTTCGTGTCGCAGAGCGTTGGTCTGAATTACTTGGTGGATGCCCAATTGCATTTATTCATAAGACTCGCGATCCACTTGTTCCTAACGAATCAGTTACCGGCCGAGTAGTTGGAGATGTAGCGGGCCGCACATGCGTAGTTATCGATGACATGATCGACACAGCAGGAACAATTACTAAAGCTGTAGATGCGCTCTTCGAAGCAGGCGCTAAAGATGTCATTGTTGCTGCAACACACGCGGTCTTCTCAGGACCTGCGGTAGAACGCCTTAAGGATTCTCGCGCAGTAGAGGTAGTCGTTACAGACTCACTTCCATTAACTGAAGACCAAAAATTCGAGAAACTGACCGTGCTCTCAATAGCCCCTCTCTTGGCTCGCGCTATTCGCGAAGTCTTCGAAGATGGCTCTGTAACTAGCCTTTTTGACGGGCATAGCTAAGTCACGCTAATCTTCACCTCGTTCCGGCGAGGGTGAAATTTATCCGTGATCGACGGCGTAGGTATCAACTCCTGCTGGAACTTCGCTTCACTAAGAAGTTCATTACTAGCAACGATAAGTATTTATCAGGGGAGTTTTAACATGGCAGAAGTATCAATCAAGGGAACATCACGTACCGAATTCGGTAAGGGTGCATCACGTCGCGCACGCGTTGCAGGTCTTGTTCCTGCTGTTATTTATGGCCATGGAGAAAAGCCACTACACATCACACTTCCAGCTCGCGAACTTGGAGTTGCACTCAAGGAGTCAAACGTTCTTCTTAACATCGACATCGATGGAAAGACAGAGCTCACACTTCCTAAGTCAGTTGTTCGCCATCCACTTAAGCAAATCCTTGAGCACGTTGACCTCGTACTTGTACGTCGCGGCGAGAAGGTAACTGTTGCTGTTCCTGTTCACACAGAAGGAAAGCACGATCCAGACGGAATTCTTGAGCACCAGCACAACTCAATCGAAATCGAAGCAGAGGCAACATCTATTCCTAAGTTCCTCGTTGTCGATATCGAAGGCATGGCTTCAGGTACATCTAAGTACGCATCAGATGTTGTTCTTCCAGCAGGAACAACTCTTGTAAGCCCTGCGAACACAATCATCGTTCACTTGTCAGAGCGTTCAACAGTGGTTGAAGAAGTTCCAGTTGTAGCACCTGCGGCAGATGCTGCTGCGGCACCAGCTGCTGATGCAGAGAAGAAGGACGCTTAACACTTAGACTTTCCATTATGACGTGGTTGGTAGTGGGGCTCGGAAATCCGGGCGATGAATACGCTGCCACCCGTCACAATGTAGGTCAGATGGTTATTGATCATCTGTTAAAGCGTCACAATGTAAAACTCTCAAGTCACAAATCTCGTTGCGATATTGCGGCTTACAAATTAGGTGTTGGCATTGATGCCCACTCGATAATTTTGGCTAAGTCGAAAAGCTATATGAATGAAACAGGCGGGCCCGTAAAGGCGCTCGCCTCTTTCTATTCTGTAGAACCAAATAAAATCATTGTGCTCCACGATGAATTAGATATTCCATACGCTGCAATTCGCGCAAAAGTTGCTGGTGGCGATAACGGCCACAATGGTTTGAAATCACTGACGTCATCATTTGGAACTCCCGATTACTTCCGTGTGCGTCTTGGAATTGGTCGCCCAATGGGGCAGCAAGATCCTGGTGATTTTGTACTCAAGCAATTTAGTAAAGAAGAGAAGAAAGACCTTGATTTATTTATTGATCGTGGCGCTGATTGCGTTGAGTTCCTTATTGAAAAAGGACTTGATTTAACTCAGAGTAAATTCAATAGTTAACAGCGAGTAAATCGCACACTGTCTGAGCAATTCCTCTTTGAAGTACCAAATCCCACTCGAATCGAATCAACTCTGGTTCAACTAAATTAATGGTTGATCTGGTGGCGGCATGGAGTTCAAATTGGACATCTCTCAATGTTCCTGTTGCGACGTAGCCGCCATATTGACCACCACCATTACCATTCAACTGGACAAGTGAATTCTCTAGATTTGTGGCGAATTTAT
>WLCS01000077.1 GCA_009705185.1 Actinomycetota bacterium | reverse complement strand
CGATAAGCCAAATGAATATAAGACGGAGTCGATAAGAGCGCGAAATCGGCTCGAGAACCAACTGAAATTTTTCCGATATCTGTGCGGCCCAATGCAAGAGCACCGCCCAGAGTTGATGCCAAGACAGCTTCTTCCACAGTAAATCCAAGGAGAGAGACCGCAGCGGCAATGCAAAATGGCATCGACGTTGTGAAACTAGAACCGGGATTGCAATCAGTTGCGATTGCAACCTTTACTCCGGCATCAAGGAATGCTCGCCCAAGTTTTCCTTCGTGCGCAGTAGAAAATTCCGCCCCTGGTAGCAACGTTGCAACTACGTCGCTTTGCGCAAGGGCATGAATATCCTGCGCAGTTGAGGCGCTCAAGTGATCAGCTGATGTCACTCCAAGTTCAATCGCCAGAGCAACAGCTTCTGTGCGCTGGAGTTGATTAGCGTGAATACGAGTTTTCATTCCACGGGAAATTCCTGCCGTAAGAATCTTTCGAGTTTGATCGATATCAAAAGCTCCTTGATCACAAAAAACATCAATCCACTTCGCTTTTGTTTGCGGAATCATTGAGTTAATTACTAAATCCACATATGCATCTGGATTGTCCTTGAATTCCACTGGAATAACATGGGCAGCAAGCAAAGTGGTTTCGTCAGTAAATTCTGATGCAATATTTATCGAACGCGACTCATCCTCAGCCGTGAGGCCGTAACCGCTCTTAATCTCGATAGTTGTTGTCCCCGACGAGAGAGCTTCATTGAGAAGTTGTTGTGCATTCGAGCGAAGTTGCTGATCACTCGCACGACGAGTTGCATCGACTGTCGTTGTAATGCCACCAGCAGAATATTTGTTGCCTTTGGAGCGCTCTGCGAATTCCTGGGATCTATCACCAGCAAAAATCAGATGTGTATGTGAATCGACAAAACCCGGAAGAAGAGTTTTACCTGTGCAATCAACTTCTAAATCAACTCCGGACGGCACTTTCTGCGAAACGCTTGTTACTAAACCATTTTCGACTACAACTGTTGCCCCAGTGATAACACCTAAAGTCCCATCACCGAGATTGGAATCGTTGGTGACAAGAGTGTGGATATTTGCAAAAGCAGTAGAAGTCACTTTCCTGTTACACCCTGCATCATCGGAACGTGCACGCCTTTTTCAATTGCTACCTCTTGAGCATGGGCGTAACCCGCATCGGCATGTCGAATAACACCCATGCCTGGATCGTTTGTCAGTACGCGTTCAAGTTTTTGAGCCGCAAGAGGAGTTCCATCGGCAACGCTGACTTGGCCTGCATGGATAGAACGACCGATACCAACGCCACCACCGTGATGAATTGATACCCAAGATGCACCGGAGGAAATATTGATCATTGCATTAAGCAGTGGCCAATCTGCAATTGCATCAGAGCCGTCATACATTGCTTCGGATTCTCTGTAAGGAGATGCAACGCTTCCGCAATCAAGGTGATCTCGACCAATGACAATCGGTGCACTGACCTCACCTCGTGCTACTAAATCATTAAATGCAAGACCAGCTTTATCGCGTTCTCCATAACCAAGCCAACAAATTCGAGCTGGCAATCCTTCAAACTCGACGCGATCTTGCGCCATTTTTATCCAACGATGAAGATGTTTGTTCTCGGGAAAGAGATCTAAAACCGCTTGATCTGTGCGATGTATATCTTTTGGATCTCCAGATAGTGCAACCCATCTGAAAGGGCCTTTGCCTTCGCAGAATAAAGGTCTGATGTATGCAGGAATAAAGCCTGGGAATTCGAATGCTCGCTGGTATCCGCCTTGTCTCGCTTCATCGCGAATGGAGTTTCCGTAATCGAAAACAACCGCACCCTTATCTTGGAAATTAACCATTGCTTCGACATGTTTTGCCATCGACTCTTTCGCACGCTTTGCAAAATCAACAGGGTCGCGATCTGCAAGATTGCGAGAATCTGAAACTTCCACACCTTCAGGAATGTAGAAAAGTGGGTCATGCGCAGACGTTTGATCAGTGACAATATCGATTGGCACGCCCATGGAAAAAAGTTTTGGAAGAACTGTTGCGCTATTTCCTACCAAGCCAATTGAAACAGCGCGTTTCTCACTCTTCGCCTTCACTGCTCTTGCTACCGCATCTTCTAAGCTATCTGCGATTTCATCTAGATATCGTTTCTTGAGTCGGCGTTCAAGTCGTGATCCATCGACATCGATAATCAGGCACGTTCCTTCATTCATCGTTACTGCTAAAGGTTGCGCTCCACCCATTCCTCCGCAGCCACCAGTTACTGTGAGGGTTCCGGCAAGAGTTCCTCCGAAATGTTTTTCAGCAACAGCAGCAAATGTTTCGTAGGTGCCCTGCAAGATTCCTTGTGTACCGATGTAAATCCACGAACCTGCTGTCATCTGTCCGTACATCGTTAAACCTAAATCTTCGAGACGTCGAAACTCTGGCCATGTTGCCCAGTCGCCTACGAGATTTGAATTCGCGAGTAAAACGCGGGGAGCCCATTCGTGCGTGCGGAAAACGCCAACAGGTTTACCCGATTGAACAAGCATGGTTTCGTCATCTTTAAGAAAGGTAAGAGTTTTAACGAGTGCATCAAAGGATTCCCAATTACGTGCAGCTTTACCTGTGCCACCATAAACAACGAGTTTGTCAGGATGTTCAGCAACTTCTGGATCGAGGTTGTTTTGCAACATTCGAAGCGCTGCTTCTTGACCCCATCCAAGTGCGGATTTTTGAGTGCCTCGTGGGGCTCTAACTGGACGTGGACCTGAGCTCATCTGGCGACTATATAACTAAGGTTGCCATTATTGAAGGCGTTAGGCTTGCTCCATGTCCCTGCCTCACGATGATTTATGGCAAAGAGCATCCACTCTCTTTACAGACCATAACGGTGCAGAAGTTGATGCATTACTTTTAGGAGTTCCTGCATCGTCAACGAGTATTAGTCCTACAAGTGCAGAGAAAACTCCTGATGCAATTCGGGAATTATTGGCTCGATATTCACTCGCACATTCAAATCCGCTGGTAGATATGCGCACAGTAAGAATTGCAGATGCAGGAAATGTCGTTTCGCCGGATATCGATGAAAACGCTGCTATTGCCCTTATTCGAAACGCTGCATCGAAAGCGAAATTATTGATTGCAATGGGCGGAGATAACTCGATTACATATGCAGTAAGTAGTGGCGTTCAGGCGACAGGCCTCATTACTTTTGATGCGCATTACGATCTTCGCGACGGAATCAACAATGGATCACCTGTTCGAAGAATTGTTGAAGCTGGAATGTCAGGGCAAAGAATTGTTCAAATCGGAATAGCGGATTTCTCTAATTCACCTGAATATGCTGCACGAGCAAAAGATTTTGGAATCCACGTTATTCCCCGAAGCTCGCTCAGAAATCGACCAACTACCGATGTATGGCAAGAAGCGAGTGAAGTAGCTGGCGATCACGTGCATGTTGATTTCGATATGGATGTGTGCGACCGAAGTGTCGTTCCGGCGTGCCCCGCTGCCGCACCAGGGGGAATAAGCGCTGATGAAATACGACAGTACGCCTTCTTAGCGGGCTCTGCCAAAAACGTGATTTCAATGGACATCACTGAAATTGATTGCACAAGTGATTCAGCCGACGGACGGACAGTTCGTTTGGCTGCGCTAGTAATTCTTGAAGCAATAGCTGGATTGTCTACGCGCATTTAGATTTGCGAGAGATTCATTAATCTCTAAGATTTATCAAGTGCACAAGCTGATTGCAATCTGTGGCGGCAATAAGGCAGCTGATGCGTTTCGCAAAACTGTTTCTGGTGACCCAACTGGTGCACCGAAATGGGCACAACAAATGGCAATTGGTAACGACATCGGTCTATTTGGCGAAGCCAGTGCAGTGTGGGAAGTTCATGGCTGCATCTCAACTCTCGTTGGGGGGATTCGCGCATTACTGATGCAAGCTGCGCATCCTGCAGCTCTCACTGGTGTCGCAGAGCATTCACAGTACGACACGGATCCACTTGGCAGACTTGAACGAACAACACGTTGGTTAACAATTACTTCCTTTGGTTCAACTGAAGCAATAGAAATCGAAGCTCGACGAGTCAATGAAATTCATAAAAAAGTAACCGGCGAATTTCCATCAGAACATCAACCGGGGCAGAGCTACAGTGCGCGCGATCCAAGATTCTTATTGTGGGTGCACTGCGCGTTTACGGAATCTTTTCTGCGCACCTACGAGGAGCTTGGATATTCGAATAAAGATATTGCCGACCAATATATCGGCGAGTGGTCAAAAAGCGCGAAACCCCTTGGCCTGGATAAAGCACCTCAAAGTCTCATAGAACTTGCTGATGAGATGAAGAGATTTGCCAAAGATGAGGTCTGCAGAATCCCGATGACTCCGCCGATTGTCGCGTTTATTTTAGAGCCTCCTTTTAGTAGAGGAGGGCTCTTCTTCTACCGAATTCTATGCAACGCAGCAATATCAACTATCGACGAACCATTTCTTTCTGTACTAGGACTTAAGAAACGCTCGAAGGTCTGGTTAAGAATAAGTAAGGTCCTTTTAGATTTCTTGTCTTACATGTTGGGTCATGAATCTCCGTCCCAAAAGATTGCACGGGAAAGAATCAAGCGAATACAGTTAAACCATGGATGACTGCATATTCTGCAAAATCATTGAGGGCAGTATCCCGTCGCGCAAAGTGTACGAAAACGACGATTGCTATGCGTTTTTAGATATTTTTCCTGCTAATCGTGGCCACACGCTTGTAATTCCTAAAAAGCACTCCAAAGATATTCATGACACAGATCCGGAAACTTACGCGAAGGTTGCTCACGCGGCGAAAATTGTTGCCGACCTTCTTCGTGAAAAACTGGATTCTGATGGAACAACAATCTTTCAAATGAGTAAAGAGGCGGGTTGGCAGACTGTCTTTCATTTACATATGCATGTGATTCCGCGTTGGAATGAAGATGGTTTGCACAAGCCGTGGGATATTGCCCCGGCAACTGAAGATGAATTAGAAGAAGTTTCACGTTTGATTCGTGGATAAGAAGATGCTGACCAACAATCCTGATGCAATAGTTATTGGCGCTGGAATCGTTGGCGCGTGTTCGGCACTTTCCCTTACCAACGCCGGATTGAAAGTCATGATTATTGATAGAGGCTCTGTTGCAAGCGGTACAACCGGAGCGGGCGAGGGAAATATTCTGGTTTCAGATAAAGATCCGGGTCCTGAGCTCGAGCTTGCTCTGAAATCACGTGATCTTTGGTTTGAGATGCAAGAGGATGTCGGAGATAGTTTTGAATTAGAAGCAAAAGGTGGGGTTGTTGTAGCACGTCATGACAGTTCTGCACTATTTGCACTTGCTGATCATCAACGACAAGCCGGCGTGAATGCAGAGAAAGTTGATAGTGCGCAGCTGCATAAACTGGAACCGTATTTACATCCCGATATTTCACAAGGTGTCTTTTATTCACAAGATGCGCAATGTCAACCGATGCTTGCTGCTGCAAGAATTATTCAAACAGTTCTTGCCCGAGG